>CAZVDW010000419.1:0-3536 GCA_964625645.1 uncultured Rhodospirillaceae bacterium | reverse complement strand
GAACAGAATAGATATGGGGATGGCGCGGCCGGATTGAAACCGGTCGTGACGATTTCGACCGTTGAAAACCCGACCGCGCGCTCCGGCGACGGATCGGGGGGAAGCGCCGGCGGCCAGGGCGGCCGCTACGGGTGTCAGGGGGCTGGCAGGAGGGCTTCCTCCGGTTCCGTTGGTCGCGCGTGACCCCCGCCGAGGTTTATCGGCCTGTACCGGCCTCTCACCGCTTCCTACGCGCCCCAAATAGACGGCAATCGATGGCCGCGCTCACGATGCCGGCGACCACGGAGCATCGAGGGCCAATTGCGGACGTTCCCGCTTCCGCTGTCCATCCCGAAGCCGACGCTCAGGCGCGCGGGCCGTGGGGTCGGGTGCAGTCCGGGCCGGACCTGCCGAACTCCTGACGCCAATGTCCGAGATCCGACCAGGGACTAAACCGCTCGCGCGGTAGTTTGCTGCGAGGGCAGTGGTAACGGGACATGGCCACCTGTCCGAGGATGGAGGTGCACATCTTCATCTCGGGACAGGAGGCCCCCCATGACCGATGCACACATCAGCCCGTTGCGCCAGCGCATGATCGACGACATGACCCTGCGCCGGATGGCGCCCAAGACGCAATCAGCCTACATCCGAGCGGTCAAGAACCTCACCGTCTTCCTCGGGCAGTCACCGGATACGGCGAGCCCGGAGGATCTCCGACGCTTTCAGCTCCATCTGGCGTCGGGCGGCGTTTCGGTGCCGACCCTGAATGTCACGGTGACGGGGCTGCGGTTCTTCTTCGAGGTGACGCTCGGCCGTCGCGGCGCCACCGATCACCTGCCGTCGGTTCGCAAGCCGCGCAAACTGCCGGTCGTGTTGAGTCCGGATGAAGTCGCACGGTTTCTCGATGCGGCCCCAAACCTCAAATACAAGGCGGCGTTGAGCGTGGCCTATGGCGCCGGCCTGCGTGCCTCCGAGGTGGTCTCGCTCAAACTCGACGACATCGACAGCGCCCGCATGGTCATCCGGGTCGAACAGGGCAAGGGCCGCAAGGACCGCTACGTCATGCTGTCCGAACATCTGCTTCATCTGCTGCGCGCCTATTGGAAGGCATCACGGCCGCAAGGCTGGCTGTTCCCAGGACGGAACCCGGTGAATGCGCTGAGCACCCGCCAGCTCAGGTACGTCTGCCGCGGCGCGGCCGAAGCCGCCGGCATCGACAAGCGGGTATCGTTGCACACGCTGCGACACAGCTTCGCCACCCATCTCCTGGAGCAGAAGGTCGACATCCGCGTCATCCAGGTGCTGTTGGGGCACAAGAAGCTGGAGACCACGGCGCTGTATGCCCAGGTCGCCACCCGGACGCTGCGCGAGGTCAGGAGCCCGCTGGAGTACCTTGTCATGAAGGTCGAGCCCTCCGGTTAGAACGCGGTCCGGTGTCGCGTCCGGGCCTGGCGGAACGCCAACACAGGCCATGTGAGCCTCGGCCAGCTCAAGGTGATGTCGGCGATCGAGCGCTGCCGCACCGCAGCGCTCGGCGGTCATGTCATGCGCTGCGAGAAGTGCGCCCACGAGCACGTCGCCTACAACTCGTGCCGCAACCGGCATTGCCCCAAGTGCCAGGGGGCTGCCGCCAGGGAGTGGCTTGCCGCGCGCCAGGCCGAGCTGCTGGAGGTGCCCTACTACCACGTCGTGTTCACCGTGCCGGCCGCCATCGCCGACATCGCGTATCACAACAAGTCGGTGATCTACGGCATTCTGTTTAGGGCTGCCACCGAGACCCTGATCACCATCGCCGCCGACCCCAAACACCTCGGCGCCCGCATCGGACTGACCGCCGTCCTCCACACATGGGGCTCGGCGCTGACCCATCACCCGCACATCCATTGCATCGTGCCGGGCGGCGGGATCGCCCTCGACGGGGAACGGTGGGTCTCCTGCCGCCCCGGCTTCTTCCTGCCCGTGCGCGTGCTGTCCAGGCTGTTCCGCCGCTTGTTCCTCGACAAGCTCGTCGCGGCCCACGACGCTGGCCACCTCAACTTCTTCCACGATCTGGCGCCGCTGACGGATCGCGGCGCCTTCGACGCCCATCTTGCACCGGTGCGCAAGATCGATTGGGTCGTCTACGCCAAGAGGCCGTTCGCCGGCCCCAAGGCCGTGCTCGCCTACCTTTCGCGCTACACCCACCGCGTCGCCATCGCCAACAGCCGGCTCGTCGCCTTCGACGGCGAGGGCGTCACGTTCGGATGGAAGGATTACCGCGCTAAGGGGCGCGAGCGACACAGGACCATGACGCTTGCCGCGCCCGAGTTCATCCGCCGCTTCCTCATTCATGTGCTGCCGTCGGGCTTCCACCGCATCCGTCACTACGGCCTGTTCGCAAACGGTGGACGCACCGCCAACATCGCCCGCACTCGCGCATTGCTCGGCGTCCCGACGGCGCCGACCGAGCCCGCCGATGCCGAGGACGAGGAAGCGGCAGTATTCCCTCAGCCTTGCCCGTGCTGCGGCGGACCCATGATCATCATCGAGACCTTCGAGCGTGGCGGCCAACCACGCGCGCCGCCCGTCGGAACGACCGCGATCGACGGGTCATGACACCGATCGCCACACCCCCAAAGACCGACTGCCGTCACCGCCACCCCTCGACCCGGAACGATGGCGCTCGACCACCCGCCAGTCCGGAGCACCGTCTCAAACGCAGTTCCATCACCTCGACGGTCGCCAAAAACCCCTCGTTGGTCTTCGCCGATGCCGACGAGCACACCGTCGCACCCACGACCGACGCCCTCGGCCGATCCAACCAAGCCCGCACGACCCACTATCCCCATAGCACGCGGCACAACCGAGCCTAACCGGCCCGCGGTTTCCTCCCCGGAGGCTTCTCCGACGCCTGACGCACGTGCAATCGGAGCCTCCTCGCAGCGCCAGGCGTCCGAGAACCCTTAACCAGAGCGGCAGTGTAGTTGAGCTTTCAGCTATTCATCACGACATCTCTGATCGGATACGGGCCGAGGAAGCGCTGCGCGAGAGCGAGGCGCGTTTCTCTGCCATCCTGAATATCGCTACGGAAGCCATCGTTGCGACCGATGCAAGTTGTCGCATCGAATTGTTCAACGAGGGAGCGGAAGCCGTATTTGGATACACCGCTGCGGAGGCTATCGGACAGCCCCTTGACCTACTCCTGTCGGAACGATTTAGGGACCTTCATCACGAGCACATAGAGGAGTTCGCGAAGACGTCCGAGGCAAGCCGCATCATGAATGAGCGTGGCGAGATTCTTGGGCTGCGAAAGGACGGCACGGAGTTTTCGGCAGAAGCCTCGATCTCCAAGCTCGACCGGAATGACGAAACATCCTTCACGGTCATGCTGCACGATATCTCTCAGCGCAAAAAGGCTGAGAACTCGCTGCGGGAAAGCGAGGAACGATATCGCAGCTTTATTGAAGGGACAGTAGACCTCATTACTCGGGTTAATAAGGATGGGGCGTTCACATTTGTAAATCGTATCTCCCAAAAGGTTTTCGGAGTCGATCAAAGCAAATGTCCGGGGCTATCTG
>CAZVDW010000418.1:0-3531 GCA_964625645.1 uncultured Rhodospirillaceae bacterium | reverse complement strand
TTGAGGGCCTTACGAAGGATCGTCTGATCGGTGGGTTCACGTGCCATGTCGGACTCTTTGCATTGCTTCATCTGTGGCGTCATCGGGTCGGCCGGTCGAGCGCCCATTCCGGCACCTCTTCCGGCATATCGGGCCAGGCGTGGCGCGCATAGGGATAGGCGATGCGGTACCAGGCGCGTCCGCCATGGCAGCCGTAGCAACTGTCCGAGCTTTCCGCCGCGGCTTCCTCGATCGCCTCGGCGTAGAGGTAATCGACCTGATGGCGCACGGTGCGAAACATCTCGTGGCACATCAGACAACCATTGGGAATGTCCTCGTCCTCGAAATCACCGCGCAGCTCGGGCCAGTCGGCCCACAGGCCTTCCATGTTCTGCCATGGAAAGCTGCCATGGCAACGCAGGCAGGTATCGCTGGGGTCGACGACCTTGCGCAACGTGAACGGCGGCTCGGCCGCGACCTCGGTGAGCGGTGCTTCCTCGCGCGGATCGTTTCCTTTGTGACAAAAGGTGCAGGAAAGCGACATCAGCTGCGTCGCCATCGGCGTCGCCAGGTGGCGGCGGTGGAAGGTGTCCTGGGCGCCCTCATAGGTATCGAGGGTCTGGTACCAGGCGAGCGAGTCTTCGGCCGTGAGCCCGACCTGTGATCGCGTGCGCGGCCTGCGGTCGAGAATCTCGCCGTGGCAGGCAAGGCATTGCTCGTCACGCGCCTCGGCGATCGCCGGGCTGAAATGGACCGGGTCCCATTGGGCGTTCAGGTGCGCACCGGCGGCATCGCTGTCGCGGACGTCGCCGGCGCTTGCGAGACCCGTCATCAGCCAAGCCAGCAGCAGGCCCAGCGCAACCACACAAGGCCGTAGCCGCATGTCCGTCATGGCGGAATCGTCCTTCCAGATCGGGAGGCAGCCGATCCCGCGCGGTGCCGGGATCGGCCCTTCGTCGTGGGGAGGAAAGGCAAGAAAGGCCCGCAGCGCTGCGAGCCTTTCCCAGTCGACGAATCCTAGTTCATGCCCTCCATGCCTTCCATGCCGGACATGCCTTCCATACCGGACATGCCCATGCCGCCCATGCCCATACCGGACATGCCGCCCATGGGACCGCCGACGAAGCTGTACTGGGTGCAAACCCAGCCATGGCCCAGGCCGCCGCCCATGCCGGACATGCCCATGCCACTCATGCCCATACCGGACATGCCTTCCATACCGGACATGCCTTCCATGCCGGACATGCCTTCCATGCCGGACATGCCTTCCATGCCGGACATGCCTTCCATGCCGGACATGCCTTCCATACCGGACATGCCTTCCATGCCGGACATACCCATGCCGCTCATGCCGCCCATGGGACCGCCAACGAAGCTGTACTGGGTGCAAACCCAACCATTGCCCATACCGCCGCCCATGCCGGACATGCCCATACCGGACATACCCTGTGCGGTTGCGACGGCCGGTACTGACAGCAACGCGCTAACGCAGACCGTGGCCAGGACCGCTTTCTTGATCTCCTTGTACATCGATCTTCCCTCTCGTAAGTCTTGTCTTGGGTCTACTCAGACCCGATTTATCCGAAGTCGGCGAGCCCGCCGACCTCGGGCCATCTAGCTCCCGTCTCCGACGTGTTGTTGATGCCACCCGCGCATGTCGTAGGGGCCGGTCATGCCCGGCCGCGAAAACGGCGTGTACCAGTTGCCCTGGTTATCGAGGAAATGAAGGCTTCTCGGGTATGGCCGCTCGACCCCGGACAGGGCCTCGGCGTACCAAGCAGGATCCTTGTCCATGAAGTTGATCGTCGGGGCGTGCCACGGCCTTTGATCCGGCTGGACGCCGGCGACCGGCCTGTCCTCCGCAGACGCGCCATGCGCGATTCCGAGCGCCGCGAGCGCCGCCAAACCGTTCGATACCGTAAACCAACCTCCCATGCCTGCACCTCCTACGCTGGACTAGAGCAAGCAGACACCGTGCCAAACTGCGGCAACAGTTTGTATATCCTTGAAATACAATGGAGAATCACACTTACAAATATCGCCCACCGCGCAAACCGCCGACGTAAAACTGACAAAATGTCGGCCCTTTGCGCGGTGGAGTCGGCAAACCTCTGGGAAATGCTAGGTTCCGCCGAATGACAAATTGTCATGCTACAGACACGCCAACACGGAACGGAGGTCAGTGCGCGTCTCACCGTCGTCGGGCCGCTGATCCCGTCGCAGGCTTGAGATCAACTGAATCATCACACTCGGGCGTGACTGCCCGGCAAGAGCCGAAACCGCACCTGTTAGTTGAATTGGTCGTCGCGAGAGCGGTCGATAAAGAGGCGAGCGCCCGTGTCCTGGTTGGTCTTGATAGGGTCAGGGGACGAAACCGCTACGGGGTAATTTGGAGCGCGTGGTGATGGGAGCGCCTGGGTGAGGGAATGGGAATGCCCTGTTGCGAGGATTGAGGTTTTGCACCTCACCTCAAGACAGGAGCTTGCGATGACGAAGACAGCGATCAGCCCGTTGCGCCAACGCCTGATCGACGACATGACGATCCGCGGTTTCACCGCTCAGACGCAGAGAGGCTACATCCGCGCGGTCAGGGATTTCGCGGCTTTTCTGGGCCACTCGCCGGATCGAGCGGGCGTGGACATCCGACACCGCATCACCGCAGCCGTCACAAATCAGACAGGCATCGGGCAATGGCGAAAGCGTGATCCAGACCTCCGGTGACCGCTGCTCAACGCGTTCAACATGCGACACGCGGAAGCCTTCCCAGCCCCCGACGAGCGCCCTAAGATCAATCTCGGACAACGGCAATACCTCCGCTCAGATTCGTGTCTTTGCAAACCCGATCGTGAGCGAAATTGCCGTTGTCTGCTCAACCCATCACGGAATTCGGCGAAGAACCTTTTGTTTTTCGTCAGCGCTCGGGCCGGCTGCATAATGGCGGTGTTGAAAGCTTCCGCCGCTAGCGCAATCGCTCCCAAGCGGCGATATGCCGGCGACCGACAATTGCGAATCAGAAGCAATCTTGTGGCATCAATGCCGCGGCGTGTGGTTTACTGTGTATTGGGGAAGTGTAAATTGTCAGAGGACAAGGGGACGCGCGTCATGGCAAGTGAAGAAGGTGACCGCAAGTTAGCGGCGATTCTGAGCGCCGATGTTGTCGGCTACTCGAAACTCATGGCCGACGACGAGCGGGCGACCGTAAACACGCTCAAGGAATATCGCTCGGCCATCGCCCGGGTGATCGAGCGCCGCAAAGGCCGCGTGGTCAACGCGCCGGGCGATAACATCCTCGCCGAGTTCCCCAGCGCGGTCGAGGCGGTGCAAGGCGCCGCCGAGATCCAGAAGGTGCTCGAGGGCCGCAATCTGGAGCTCCCCGTAGAGCGCCGCATGGAGTTTCGCGTCGGCGTCAACCTCGGCGACGTGATCGAGGAAAGTGACGGCACCATCTACGGCGACGGCGTCAACGTCGCCGCGCGCATGGAGGCGCTGGCCGAGGGCGGTGGCATCTGCATCTCGTCCAAGGTGCACGACGAGGTCGAGGGCAAGCTCGGC
>CAZVDW010000417.1:0-2994 GCA_964625645.1 uncultured Rhodospirillaceae bacterium | reverse complement strand
GCCGGCGCCTTCGGCTACCAGTCGGAGACCTACGGGACCTCGATGGCCGTCGCAAACCTCGACCTCTTTCCGGCGCTCGATGCCGCGCCCGACGATGCGCTGGTCGTCGCCGACGGCACCAGCTGCCGCTGCCAGATCGCCGACGGCGTCAAGCGCAAGGCCGAGCACGTCGCCGTCGTCCTGGCGCGGGCGCTCGACGCTAACAAGCTGAGTTGACCGCGACCGTTGTTGTCGGGCCCGAGTGATTGGGGTCAGGTCTTTCATTTTAGCATGTCCTTTGTGAGCTATGAGAATGCTAAACTGAAAGACCTGACCCCACATCCCGCGCCATCTTCCGCTGCGCGGAAACCAAGCCTCTCTCCCCTCGCTCCCGCATCCCCCTTACTGTCCTGATGCGGGAGCGAGAGAGCTGGGGGCTTGGTAAGCGCGAAGCGCTTAAGCTTGAACCGGTAAACGAAGGTGAAGTTATTTATTTTGACGGTTATTCGTATAGCATAGAATGCTAAGATGAAAGACCTGACCACACTCTCAAAAGGCGCTACCTCCGAAACGCCAAAACGAAAGACCTCACCCCGCCGCTACTGATAGAAAGAAGTTATTTCCGGTTGATTTAAGGATAGTCTTTGCCTGCATTCGGCTTTCGTCTAATATGATCAGTACATCAAGAGAGGGCTGACGCGCCCCGCCAACCTGCTGCTCGTGCAAGGTGGTTGCCTCGAAAGAGGGATGTGGCCTTAGAGGCAATGTCGAGCGTCGGCTCTCCACGGAAAACCGTTGGAGGGTTAATTTTGTGTTCAAACGCAGAGACTTTCTGAAGTCGACGGCAGTTGCGCTGGGTGCTGTTTCCGCCTGGTTTCTCACGCCGATAACGTCGCGCGCGCAGGCGTCAGATGTGCCTCGAGAACTTGATCTGGAGACAGTTATCTATCATTGGTCGGAGAAGTCCGAATACTCGACCAAGCGCCTGACGGGGTATGGTGCATTTTATGGCGGGAGCCGGGACCTCGGCGCAATCAAGGACTACGTAACTGAGTACCACGCCAAACATCAAAGGCTCCCACGCGGCTGGCATGTCGTAACCCGATACTTCCGCGGCATGAACCCGGTGGGGATCCGAGAGTTCAATGTCTGCTTCGCGCCGGCCTGGGGTGAAAATGGCGAGCCGGTCGATTTCATCGACACGAATGTGCAAATAGGATTGGCAATAGAAGACTCGATCTTAAACAGGAGATTGGCAACGGAGCATTGTTTCTGATATTTTATCAATGATATCAAATGGTTGATATAAGGATACGTCGGTCTTCAGGGCGGTCTCGGTAATCCTGGCAAGTTATATGGGCAAGTTATATGGGGACACCTTGCCAAGCTCGGTCAAATCTGGTGACGCCATATTTTCATCGCGACTCAAAAACCGCTATGGTGTCGCGCCGTTTCAACTGCCGCTATCCAGCAAGGCGCTCAGCCATGCCTGACGACTTCGACGGCTTTTCCTGGCACGACAACATCATCTATGGCCTCAGCCTGGATGTTGGCGATCCCGACCGGGACACATGGCATTGCCGGCTGGTGCTCGATATCGATCACATCGTCGAATGGCTTCGGGGCGAAGCTGATGGCATGCGCTTTCGCGTGGCGCCGGCAACACTGACTTTCGAGGATGTGGGCGATCTGCGCATTGCCGTCGATTACGGCGACAGCGGCGGGCGGCGGAATATCAACGAGATGTCCATTGCCGAGATCGTGCGCATGCCGCTGGCCCATCCCTCGGAGCGCGATATTCCCTATTGGCGCTGGCGCATTGCCCTCAATTGGCCGCGCGGCGGCGAGATTTTTTTTGCCGCCTCAGGCTTCCGCCAGGACTTGCGGGCCGAGCCCGTCTTGCTGGCGGAGCAGCGCTTCTCATCCGCCGCCCGCCCTGGCTGACGCAATCAAACGCGCCCCCCGTTCGTCTTGCCTACAGCAGCACTGTGGCGAAGCGGACATTGGGGAGAGCCTTCCATGAAACGTCAGGGACATTGGGTGATCGGTTTTTTCGCGGGCTTGGCGCTGGCCGGCGCCGTTGCCGCCGATGAGTCGGACTACGAGTCCTACCGCGATGTGCTCAGTGCCATCCCGGCGCTGCCGCCGATCCCGGCCGGCAACTCGCTGAGCGAGGCGCGCATCAAGCTCGGCCAGATGCTTTATTGGGACCGCCGCACCTCGAAAACCGGCGCCACCAGCTGCGGCTTTTGCCACCACCCGGCCTATTACGGCGCCGAGCCCATGGATCGCTCGGTCGGCGTCTATGGCGAAGTGCATGCCGCCAATGCCCATACGGTGCTCAACGCGGCCTTCCATCCGGCGCAGTTCTTCAACGGCTCGGCAGCGACGCTGGAGGCCCAGGCGCTCGGCGCCATCAAGTCGCATGTCGCCTCGCGCAGCTGGCCGCCGGAGGTCGCCGAGCGGCTCAACCGTATCCCGGGCTATCGCGACTTGTCGCAGCAGGCCTATGGCGAGCCCCTCAGCGAGGAGGTCATCGGCAAGGCCATCGCCAGCTTCATGCGCACCTTGATCACCCCCGACTACGCGCTGGCGCGCTGGCTCAACGGCGACGTCGAGGCCATGAGCGAGCAGCAGAAGCGCGGCATGGCGGCCTTTGTCGAGCGCGGCTGCATCGCCTGCCACGCGGCGCCCTATTTCTCCAATTTCAGCTACCAGACCTTTGAGATCGAAGGCGGCATGCACCATGTCGGCCGCTTCAAGGTGACCCAGGACGAGGCCGACCGCTTCGCCTACAAGGTGCCCTCGCTGCTCAATGTCGCCATGACGCCCCCCTACACCCATGCCGGCGTGATCAAGGATCTGCCGGGCATGGTGCGCGTGATGGGGCGGAAGATGCTCGAGGTCGAGCTGCCCGACACCGAAGTCGCGGACATCGTTGCCTTCCTGCGGGCGCTGACCGGCACGATGCCGGCGCATTTCGCCACCATTCCCGTGCTTCCCATCGGTGGCGGT
>CAZVDW010000416.1:0-2784 GCA_964625645.1 uncultured Rhodospirillaceae bacterium | reverse complement strand
GGAGGTGAAATTGGCGATGAATATCGCCGGCCCAATGGTCACCCCGGTCAGCAGCCTGATCATGGGTTCAGAGGAGACATTGTGATGAGTGAGACATATCTGCCGGCCGGCATGCCGGCGCCCGTACCCTCGGCCGACGGCCTGGATGTTCCTTATTGGGAAGGCACCCGGCGCGGCGAACTGATGGTGCAAAAATGCGCCGCCTGCGGCAATTGGCAATGGGGCCCGGAATGGCTATGCCACAAATGCAATTCCTTCGACATGGGTTGGGAGAAGGTTGACGGCACGGGCATCATTTACAGTTGGGAGCGGCCCTGGCATCCGGTGCACCCTGCCCTGCGCGAGCGGGGCGCCTACACGGCGGTGTTGGTGGAACTGCCCCATGCCGGCAACATCCGCATGATTGGCAATCTGCTGGGCCCGGACGACCAGAAGGTCGAAATCGGCGCGGCGGTGGAGGCGGTATTCGAGCCCCACGACGATGCCGATACGCCCTACACCTTGGTGCAGTGGAGACTGAAAACCTAGGGCTAGAACCATTGGGGAAATGGGGACAATACCACGCGCGCGCCATGGGCGGCATTGACGATGGCACCCGTGCAAGGATTCTGGGGCTGTATGCCAACGGGATGTTCAAATTCAATCTGCCTGAGTCACCAAACAGCACGGTGAATTAGGCAATGCAGCATATCATTTGCGCGCTTATATCGTATATGATATAAAATGCAGTGATATGCAGCATTAATATGCGGCATCGGTATGCATCATGCATAACGGTGAAATTGGCTTTTTTCCGCCGCTCAGGTGACCGATGCGTGCCGGCGGCTGAGTAGGTTGGGCAAGGTATCTTGATTTCGTGTGGCAGTCCTTGAAACTGACGTTGGAACGCTCCAAGGCAGTCAAGATCCGTGCCGGAAAAGCCGAGGCGTAGCGAAACCAGAAAGGGGTGAGTGATGAAAAAGGCCACGATTGTCGGCCCGGGCTGGACCGGAACTTCCAGTCCCGAGACCGAACATGATGTCCTGGATGGGGCCTTTGCCCTGGCCGCAGCGTTGGTCGAGGCGCGGGTCCATGCCGGTCTGACGCAGGCGCAATTGGCGGCCCGGATGAACACCTCGCAAACCGCGATCGCGCGGCTGGAGAGCGTCCGTGGGAACCCCTCCCTGAAGACCCTGCGCCGCTTTGCCGAGGCGACCGGAACGCAGCTGAAAATCTCTTTCGAGACGGGTCCGGCGCGGGCATGACGCAGCCAGCCGACGGGCCCGGCGGCAAGCCCGATATCTATGTCGATGCCGATGCCTGCCCGGTCAAGGAAGAGACCCTGCGGGTGGCCGAACGCCATGGCCTGGTGACCTACATGGTCAGCGATGGCGGCATTCGCCCCAACCCCGATCCAAAGGTACGGATTGTCGTCGTCCCCCAGGGACCCGATGCGGCCGACGATTGGATCGCCGAAAATATCCGTGCCGGCGATATCGCCGTCACCTCCGATATTCCCCTTGCGGATCGTTGTCTGAAAAAGGGCGCCGGCGCGATCCGGCCCGACGGCCGGGCCTTCACGGAAAATTCCATCGGCGCCGCGATGGCGACCCGCGAGTTGATGGCGGGCCTGCGCGAGATGGGTGAAGTTACGGGCGGGCCGCCGCCGTTCTCGAAGCGGGACCGCTCGCAATTTCTGCAGACCCTGGAAACCGCTATTCAGAAAACCAAGAAGGCCTTGCGGAGTATCTAGACGGTTATTGCTTGTAGCTCTGGACCCGGGCGCCCGTGACTGACCGGTCCCGTGCACTGGTCAAATTACCTGGATCGTGTTTCGCCTTCTCCTATAAGATTGCCGCACAGCCGGCTATCGGTTCACGATCATCGGCAAATCATTCGCCAGTGGGGAGATTGACATGGCTGCCTTTCTCGGCACGCGAAAGGCCCGCAAGCTACCGGACACCGACGCCAGGAATGGTTGGTATGAAACCTTGCCCGCCCCGCCGGCGGCGCTGCGCGTCCAGGGCGAGGTGCGCTGCGATTGGGCCGTGCTGGGTGCCGGGACCTGCGGCCTGGCGGTGGCTAGACGGCTGGCCGAACTGCGTCCCGACGCATCCATCGCCGTGATTGAAGCGGGCCGCGTCGGCCATGGTACTTCGGGCCGCAACGCCGGCTTCATGCTTTCCCAACATGGTGTCGGCAGGATCGACGATCCGGAAATCGGACGCCGCAGCGTGCGGCTGTTTTCCCTCGGCCATGCCTATCTTCGCGAAACCGTCGAACAGCACCAGATCCGCTGTGACTGGAGCGATTGGGGCCAGATTTATGTCTCGGCAGCGGATCAGGGCGCGGCGCACCTCGATGTCGTGGCGAAGGGCCTCGAAGCCCTGGACGTGCCGATCGAGCGGATCGGCGGCGACGAGATCGAGGCGATTACCGGCAGCCGCTTCTATGGTCGCGGCGTCCGCGTTGCCGGATCGGCCCTGGTGCAGCCGGCGGCCATGATGCGCGGCCTGGGCGCTACTTTGCCCGCGAACGCCACCCTGTACGAGGACAGCCCGGTGACCGAGCTGCGCGCCGTCGATGGTTTCCGCCTGAGCTGCCCCGAGGGCGAAGTGGTGGCCGGCAAACTCATCCTGGCCAACCATGTATTCGCCGAGGAAATGGGCTTCAGCCGCCACCGGGTGGTGCCGATCGCCACCTTCGCCTCTCTGACCCGGCCGTTGACCGAGGCGGAAAAGGCCCATATGGGCGCCGAGGAACAGTTCGGCCTGTTGCCCGCCAGCCCCAATGGCAGCACCGTGC
>CAZVDW010000415.1:0-2182 GCA_964625645.1 uncultured Rhodospirillaceae bacterium | reverse complement strand
GCCTCGGTGGCGATGGCTCGCCGGTTATCGCCGGCCATGAGCCTTGCGGCATCGTCGCCGCGGTCGGCCCCGGCGTCGACGAGCCCGAAGCGGCCATCGGCAGCCGCGTCATGGTGCACCACTATGCCGGCTGCGGCCATTGCGAGCATTGCCGCGTCGGCTGGTCGCAATTGTGCGGCGCGGGCATCACGGTCTATGGCGTTACCGGCCATGGCGGCCACGCGCCCTACATCAAGGTGCCGGCACGTACCCTGGTGACCTTGCCCGAGGCGCTGTCGTTCGAGACCGGGGCGGCGATCTCCTGCGGCACCGGCACGGCCTGGGGCGCGCTGCGCCGGCTCGACCTGTCCGGACCGGACACCATCGCCATTTTCGGCCAGGGCCCGGTGGGGGCGAGCGCGACGCAGCTCGCCGTGGCCATGGGCGCGCGCGTGATCGCCCTTGATACCTCGCCCGAACGCCGGGCGCTGGCCAGCGGCTTCGGCGCCGCCGTGGTCATCGACCCGGCCCAGGACGATGCGGTGGAGGCGCTGCGCGAGCTCACCGGCGGGCGCGGTGTCGATCTGTCGCTCGACTGCTCGGGTGTCGCCGAGGCACGCCGGGCGGCGGTGCGCGCGGTGCGTACTTGGGGCAAGGCGGCCTTTGTCGGCGAGGGCGGCGATGTCACCCTCGATGTCAGCCCCGACATGCTGCGCCGCCAGGTCACCATCATCGCGTCCTGGACCTTCAGCCGCCACGGCCAGGCCGACTGCGCCGACTTCGTCGCCAGCCGCGGCGTCGATGTCGACCAGCTCTTCAGCGACCGTTGGCGCCTCGATCAGGCGGAAGAGGCCTATCGCCTGTTCGACACCCAATCGACAGGCAAGGGCGTCTTTCTGGCGTAGAGCGTATGGCCGAGAGCAGCGCCGAGACCCGTCCCGACATCCAGTGGTGGACCTTGGCCGCGGCACTGGCCGTGGCCGCGGCGATCGCCTTCGGCAGCTTCGGGCATGGCCCGCGCAAGCTCGGCCTGTTCGCCATCGGCATCGCGCTCGGCGTCACGCTATATCACGCCGCCTTCGGCTTCACGGGCGCCTGGCGGCGGGCCATGGTCTCGCGCGATCTGTCGGGCGTCGCGGCACAGCTGCTAATGCTCGCCGTGGCCATCGTGCTGTTCGCGCCCGGCCTCGAGCAGGGCGAGATCTTCGACCGGCGCGTCTCCGGCGCGGTGGCGCCGGTGGGCCTGTCGATGATCTTCGGCGCCTTCCTCTTCGGCGTCGGCATGCAGCTCGGCAACGGCTGCGCCTCGGGCACGCTGTTCGCGGCCGGCGGCGGCAGCCTGCGCATGGTGCTGGTGCTGGTGTTCTTCTGCGCCGGCGCCTTCTGGGGCAGCCTCGATCTGCACTGGTGGCGCGAGCTTCCCGGTATCGGCCGCGTTTCGCTTGGCGAAAGCCTGGGCTGGGAGCTGGCCGTGACCCTGGAGCTGATCGCGCTGCTGCTGATCTGGCTGGCCTTGCGCGCCTTCGTCGGCCGCGCCGAGCGGCCCTTGTGGCCGGCCGGCGGCATGGCTCGCAAGACCTGGGCACGCGGCCCCTGGCCGTTGCTGCTGGCGGCGCTGCTGCTGGCCGGGCTCAACTGGCTGACGCTGGCCACGGCAGGCCATGCCTGGTCGATCACCTGGGGGTTTTCGCTGTGGGCCGCCAAGGTCGCGGCGGCGCTGGGCTGGGATCCGGCAAGCAGCCCGTTCTGGGATTCCGGCTTCCAGGCCCGCGCCCTGGCCGGGCCGCTGCTGCGCGACACTGTCTCGCTGATGAATTTCGGGCTCTTGCTCGGCGCCTTCGCGGCAGCCTCCCTGGCTGGCGCCATGCGGCCCAACCCGCGCCTTGCCTTGCGCCCGTTGCTGGCCGCGCTGGTCGGCGGCCTGGCCATGGGCTATGGCGCCAGGCTGGCCTATGGCTGCAATATCGGCGCGCTGTTCTCCGGCATCGCCTCGGGCAGCCTGCACGGCTGGGTCTGGCTGCTCGCCGCCTTGCCGGGCAATGCCGTCGGCATCTGGCTGCGCCCCACCTTCGGCCTGCCGCGTTAAATAGTTCTCCGTGAAGAAATCGTTAGCTTTTGAAATGGCTGGGTTTTCTAGCGACTAAAGTATTCGTTTTTTGCAAGAAACCAGGGGTTGGAGGCCGGTTTTCTTGCGATTTGGGAT
>CAZVDW010000414.1:0-2202 GCA_964625645.1 uncultured Rhodospirillaceae bacterium | reverse complement strand
CCTTCGGCCTGTTTGGCGCCGATTTCAAAGGCCCCGCGCAGCAGTTCCGCGCGCTCCTTGCCGACCAGCTCGACGCGCAGCAGGCCGCCGGGCACCAGAAGGCCGGCCAATATCGCCAGCATTTCACCGGGCGCTCCGTTGAGGCGCCGTGCGTCGATGAAATGGAAGCGCTGTTCGGCCTTGCCCACCGCCGCGATGTCGCCGGCCGAGAACTCGATATTCTCGGCGCCGAGCTTGAGGGCGCGGCGCGCGCCATAGGCGAGAGCGTGCATACTCGGATCGACGGCCCATATTCGGCTCGCCGGCAGCGCCAACGCCATGGTCACCGCGTGCTGGGCGGAGCCGCATAGGGGATAGAGAATATCGCATGCCCCGGCGCTCCATTCGGGCGGCGCATGGCCGGGGATTTCACGGCGCAGGAATGCCATCAGGGAGCCCGGCGCCGGCGGCGCGAAATGCAGCCACGGGAAAATCATACTTTCCGGCGCCGCCGGCGGCGCCTCGAAAGCGCCGATTTTGTCGATACGAGTCTCGCCGCCGAGCAATTCATGCTCTTCGCGCACCGTCAGCAAAAGCAGCCGCCCCGCCTCGCCGCCGAATGGCAGGTCCAACAGCCTGTCGGCATCGTCGCGCGCGGCGAGCGGGCGATACATGGCGTAAAGCTGAAGCGCCGCTCGCGCCGCCCCGGTGACGCTGGATTTCGACGCCAGGACGAGTTCGCTCAGCCGGCTATCCTCCTCGGCCAGAATGGTCGCTTCCGCGGCATCGCTCGAGGAGACATAGCCGTTGCGGTGGTTTTGCAGCGCCAGGGCGGCGGCCAGGCGGGCGATCGCCGTCGGCAGCTCGTCGCTGCCCTGGCGCTCGGTCAGGATCTTGCGGCGCAGGCGGACGCAGAATGATTCGATCGCCGGATCGCTATTGACGCACTCCTGTAGCAGGCGAATGAACAGCTCGTCCTCCGACAGCCGCTCCAGGGTCTCGCCGTCCAGCGTAATCGGCTCGGCCGCGAAGTCGTATTTGGCCGAAAGAATCTTACCGGCGGCGGCGGCCAACGGCCTGCCGTCCATGCACTCGGCGCGAAAGGCGCCGATGGCGGCGGCCTCGCAATCCTGCCAGGCGACGTCGCGGCGCACGTCATCGCTCAAACCGTGCCTGGCGACGAATTCAGTGAGCGCGACGTAATTATCGACGTCATGCGAAGCGACGCGAAACGCCAAACTGAGCTCGCTGAAAGCTTCCGCCGTGCGCCCCACCTTTTCCAGCACGCCGGCCCGGGTGATCTTCGCCGAAACCAGGCCGGGCGCCAGTTCGCACGCCTTGTCGGCCAGCAGCAGCGCCTCTTCCGGCTTGCCGCGCTCCAGGCACATATGGGCCAGGGCGGTGTAGACGAGCGGTTGATCGGCTTGCCGCGACAGAGACTGTTCGTAGGCGCCGAAGGCTCCCGCGCCGCCGATACGCTGCCGCGCACCAGCAGCGCGCGGTCGCGGCCATGTATTTGGTGCAGATGCGTCGGGATATAGCGGATCGTGAAGCCCATGCGCCGGTCATCGCCCTTGTTGGGGCCGGAGCCGTGGATGACGCGTATATGGTGGAGCGAGAATTCGCCGGGCTCGAGCAGGACATCAACCGCCTCATCTTCGTCGATATCCGCTTCGACCTCCTGGCCACGGGTCAGCAGGCTTTTCTCGGCGTAGGTTTCACGATGCGGAATCTGCCCGCTGAGATGGCTGCCGGGAAGCATCCGCATGGCGCCTGACGCCACCGTGGCGGGCGACAGCGCCAGCCATACATTGACCATTTCCGGCCCGCTCAAACCCCAATAGGTCGAATCCTGGTGCCAGCCGACATAGCCCGCCTCTCCTGGCTCCTTGGTGAAAAACAGCGACGCCCAGACGAGAATATCCGGGCCGATCAAATCCTCCACCGCATCGAGGATGGTCTCGTTGCGCACCGCGGCGTCGAGGCTGGTGAGCAGGAGATGCGGCTTGTGGCGAAAGGCGCCGCCGATAGCGTCGAGGCTTTCGCGCTCGACCCGCTCCACGTCGCGCCGGCAGCGCGCCACCTGGCCGGCGTCGAGGGCGCGTAAGGGGTGGTAAAAGCCATCCCGTTCATATTGGGCGATCGCCGCCGGCGATAAGATTTTGGCCATGCTTGCGAAGTTAGTTCGATAACGGCGTCCGGCCAGCGGATTTTACCGCCCGG
>CAZVDW010000413.1:0-2686 GCA_964625645.1 uncultured Rhodospirillaceae bacterium | reverse complement strand
CGACCGCCCAAGCCGGAGGCCAAGCCGCCGCCGCAAGCCAAAAGCCCCCTGGCGCATCGCCATGAAGGAAAAGCTTGAGACCGAGGACGCCAAAGCCAAATACAAACGCCGCAAATGCACCGTGGAGCCGGTCTTCGGCATCATCAAAAACGTCCTCGGCTTCAACCGTTTCTCCCTCAGGGGGCTCGAAAAGGTCAAAACCGAATGGCTCCTCGTCACCCTGGCCTACAACTGTAAGCGCCTCTGCAACCTCAAAGCCGCATAGGCCCGACAAGCAAGCTTTACGATGATGATGAAATCTTCAAATCCGACAGACTGCTAGCCCGCAACGGCGTGACGTCCCGCATTTCCCTGATCGGAGCCCCACCAACGCCGGCCGCAGGCTACGGCCATTATGGATGCGACTCCTTTATCGAGATCAATTTCCCGCCAAATTGGGGATCAGCGCCACAACCGCTGGTGTCGCGAATGGTCTCGCCGTCATAGCTCAGCGCCATCAGCGCAGGCTTTCCCTACAGGCTGCGGCATTACCATGTGGAGGATGTGCTGGTCATGACCAGCCGCCCCTCCCAGCGACCGATGAGCGCGCGATCACCGGATGGCGGCAGCGCCTGTTCCGGCTGTGGCTGCGGCGCCGTGCCTCAAAGGCGGAAGGCGCCCATGCCGTCCCAGTCGAAGTCAACGCCGTGGCCGGCGTGCTCGGGCGCGCTGGCGAAACCGTCGACGATGGCCAGGGGCTCGGCGATGTATTTCTCGAGGCCGAAGCCGTGCACTTCGAGATAGGACTTGTTGGGCACGGCCGCGAGCAGATGGACGTGCAGGTCATGTACGCCATGCGAGGTGACCGGCAGATTGTTGGCTTCCGCCAGATGGGCGATTTTCATCCAGGCCGTGATGCCGCCACAGTTCGAGACATCCGGCTCCGGGAACGCTACCCCGCCCGCCGCGATGAGATGCTGGAATTCGTGCACCGTGCGCAGGTTTTCCCCGGCGGCGATAGGCAGCGGCGCCTCGCGCGCGATGCGGCCGTGGCCGACATAATCGTCCGGGATCGTCGGCTCCTCGAGCCAGAACACATCGTGCTCGGCAAGCGCCCGCGAGGCACGGATCGCGACCTCCGGGCTCCAGCGCATATTGGCATCGACCATGAGCGGAAAGTCGTCGCCGAGCATCTTGCGCATCTCGCCGACGCGCGCGACATCCTCGCCGAGCTTGTCGCGGCCGACCTTCATCTTGATGGCCCGGAAGCCCTTGTCGAGATTGCCCTGGGTCTGGGCCAGCAGCTGCTCGATGGAAAAATAGAGATCGATGCCGCCGGCATAAGCGCGCACCTTGGCATCATGGCCGCCGAGCAGGCGCCACAAGGGAACGCCGGCGCGCTTGGCTTTCAGATCCCAAAGCGCGATATCGACAGCGGAGACAGCGAACACCACCATGCCGCCACGGCCGCTGTAATGCACCGACCACCACATGTCGTGCCAATGCTGCTCGATGCGGTCGGCCTCCCGGCCTTCGAGCAAGGGCTTGTAGGCCTCGGTTATCACCGATTGGATTCCGGCCGCGCTGGCGCCGGCGGTATAGGTATAGCCCACCCCTTCCAGGCCATCGGCGTCGCGGATGCGCACCGTAACCAGGTCGAAGGTGGTCATTTCGCCATGCGTCGCATCGGAAAGCGGCACCGGCAACGGGATGCGGTAATGGTCGGAGCGAAGATCGGCGATGGTCATGGCAGACCCCTTGCGGCGCGGTGGCGGGAAGCGATTACCTACACCGGAAAGGTGGGCCACGCCATAGCTCCGCTTGATGCCGCCTGCCGGCGCTGATACATCGGCCTTGACGCCAGCGCTCTTTCCTACTTCCGGTCCACCATGTCGATGAGCGAGCTCGAAGCCGCGCCGCCACGCCCCGATCGCCCGCTCGGCCTGCGCCAGCTGTTGGCGTTCTTCGGCATGGCCGTGGGCATGTTCCTCTCGGTGCTCAGCATCCAGATCGTCGGCAGCTCGTTCTCGGAGATCCGCGCCGGCCTCAGCGCCGGCCCGGACGAGGTGAGCTGGGTGCTGACCGCGGCCCTGATCGCCGAGGTCATCATGATCCCGATGTCGGGCTGGCTGTCGCGCGTGTTCTCCACGCGCTGGCTGTTCACCGTCTGCTCGACCGGCTTCATGTCAGCCAGCGTCGCCTGCGCCGCGGCCTGGAACATCGAATCGATGATCGTCTTCCGCGCCTTCCAGGGCTTCTGTGGCGGGGCCATCGCGCCAATGGTCTTCGCGACCATCTTTTCGGCCTTTCCGGCGCGCCATCAGAACGCGCTGAGTGCCATCGTCTCCCTGCTCGGCACCGGCGCCGTGGCGCTCGGCCCGAGCCTTGGCGGCTGGATCAGCGAATCCCTGTCATGGGAATGGCTGTTCCTGTTCAACGTGCCTTTCAGCATATTGGCGACGGTGCTCGTTGGCACGCTGGTGGATTTCGACAAGCCGCAATTGCATTTGTTCAAGCGCATCGACATTGTCGGAATCCTCTTGCTGGCGACGTTCTTCATCAGCCTGCTGATCGTGCTCGAGGAAGGCCGCCGCGAGGACTGGTTCGCATCCGACATGATCGTCGTCGTCACCGCCATCACCGTGGTCGCCGGCATCTGCCTGTTGTGGCACGAGCTGACCTGCAAACACCCGGTGGTCGACCTGCG
>CAZVDW010000412.1:0-2856 GCA_964625645.1 uncultured Rhodospirillaceae bacterium | reverse complement strand
CGATGGGCAGGCCGGCCAGCCCACGATCGGTGACCAGCAGCGGGCGTTTGATGCCGGCAGCGGCACAGGCGTCGGGCAGCTCGGCGATACGCCCGGCGCCAAAGCGGATTCGCGTGGGAAAGGACCAGTCCGCTTTCATGTGTCGTCGCTCTCGAGCTCACGCAGGCGCGTCCAGAGAGACTCGCGCCGCGCGCTTGCCTCCGCATCCCCCGCCGGCGGTAGGCGTTTCAGGATAGCGCGCAGGCGCGACAGCGGCCGCCTGCCGATGGCGCCCGCCGCAACCAGCGTCAGGCAACTCTCGACCATTTCCAGGCTCTCGGCCTCGCTCGCTTCCGACAGCTGGCAAAGCGCCTCGTAACGCGCCAGATCTTGCGCCAGGCCGCGCCGCGCCTTGCGGCAGCCGACGCAGCGCACACAGTCCGAGGCGAGATCGAAGCCCAGCTCCTCATGCCAATATTTCTGCTCGTCGGCGAAGAAGAGGAAGGGCCGGCCGCAGCTCCGGCATTGGCGCCTGAGGTCGAAGTAATGCGTAACCGGAACCGTCGACGGCGTCTGGCGTGAAAGATCCGCGGCAATGGCGGTATTGCGGATGCGGGCCTCATTCGGCGAATGCCAATGCAGAAACACGCCCGCCTCGTAATCGGCCGCGGGGTTGAGCCCGGTGATGCGCGGGCGACGGCCATAGCGCGGATGCTCGACGAAATCCCTGTAGGCATCCTTGCCCATCAGGCGGAGGTCAGGTGTCGCAAATGATAGGACTTCGGCCGCGTCACGCTGTGATAGCCGAGCGCCGAGAGCGCCGCGCCGCGGCCGGTGTTCTTGCGGCCGGTCCAGCACAAGGCGGGGTCGAGATAATCGGCCCGGTTCATGAACACCGTGCCGGTCTCGATGCGGGCGCCAATGGCGGCCGCCCGCCCGGCGTCGGCGGTCCACAGCGAGGCGGTCAGGCCATAGGGGCTGTCGTTCATCAAGCCGATGGCCTCGTCGTCGCCGCGCACCTTCATGATGCCGACGGCCGGCCCGAACGTCTCTTCGCGCATGATGCGCATGCGATGGTCCACATTGGTCAGGATTTGCGGGGCGAGATAGGCGCCACCGTCAGCCGCGAACGACGCGCTGTCTAGGCAGGCGATGGCGCCGCCGGCGATCGCCTCGTCGATCTGGCCGCGCACCTCGTCAGCCAGCCGTGCCTGGGCCATGGGTCCGAGGGTCGTCGCGGGATCGAGCGGATTGCCGAGCACATAGCCCGAAACGATGGCCACGGCCTTGTCCACGAAAGCGTCGTAAAGCGGCTCGGCCACATAGATGCGCTCGATGCCACAGCAGCATTGGCCCGAATTGAACATGGCGCCATCGATCAAGCCCTCGGCCGCCGCCTCGACATCGGCGTCCGCCAGCACATAGCCCGGATCCTTGCCGCCAAGCTCCAGCCCGAGCCCGACGAAGGTACCCGCCGCCGCCCGCTCCATGACCTTGCCGGCCGCCAGGGAGCCGGTGAAATTGATGAAGCCGAAGGCCTTGGCCGCAATGAGCTTTTCCGTGGTGCCGTGATCCAGATGAAATGTCTGGAAGACATCCTCGGGCACACCGGCGCCGACAAACGCCTGCACCATGCGCTCACCCGCGAGCATGGTTTGCCTGGCTGGCTTGAGCGCCACCGCATTGCCCGCGATCAAGGCCGGTGCGACCGTGTTGATGGCGGTGAGATAGGGATAGTTCCAGGGTGCCACCACCAGCACCACGCCGTGCGGCTCGCGGGCGATACGGCGCTCGAACCGGTCCGAGTCCTCGACCACGCTGTCCGCCAGGGACTCGGCGGCAATGTCGGCAAGATAGTTCGCGCGCTCACTGACGCCGCCGAACTCACCGCCATAACGCAGCGGCCGGCCCATCATGTGCGCGAGCTCGGGCACGATCGCACCATTGGCCTCGCCAAGCGCCACCACACCGGCCCGCACCAATCCAACACGCTCGGCCAGCGGGCGCGCGGCCCAGGCGCGCTGAGCGTCCCTGGCAGCGGCAATCCTGGCGCCGGCCTGCTCAAGTCCGAGGGCCTCGCGCTCGGCATAGACCTCGCCGTCGAGCGGCGAGACGCAGCGCAGCATGGCCATGCTCAGGCTCTCTCGAAACCGCGGCGAAGGTCCCAATCCGTGACCCGCCGGTCGCTCTCAAACTGTTCCCACTTGGCAGCATGCACATAGTGGTCGATGACCTCGTCGCCGAAGGCGGCGCGCAGCATGGCCGAGCCATCGAGCGCGGCTGCGGCGTCGCGTAGGGTTTTCGGTATCTCGCGGCCCTCGCCGCCATAGGCGTCGCCGTGGAATTCGGGCTCGAGAGCTAGCTTGCCATCGATGCCGGCGAGCCCCGCCGCCAATTGCGCCGCGAAGGCGAGATAGGGATTGAGGTCGGCGCCGCCGACCCGGCATTCGATGCGCACGGCCTTGGTGTCCGCGCCGCAGATACGATAGCCGGCGGTGCGGTTGTCCAGCGACCAGATGGCCTTGGTCGGCGCGAAGGTGCCGGCCATGAAGCGCTTGTAGGAATTGACGTAGGGCGCCAGGAAATAGGTCAGCTCCGAGGCATGGGCGAGCAAGCCGGCAAGATAGTGCCGCATGGCCTCCGACATGCCGTATTCGCCATCCGCATCGTAAAAGGCCGGCACGCCGTTCCCGTCCACGAGCGACTGGTGGACATGGCAGGAATTGCCGGCGTGCTCGTAGGACCATTTGGCCATGAATGTGATGGCGTGGCCTTGGCTCCAGGCGATCTCCTTGGCCGCGTTTTTCACGATGGCATGGCGGTCGGCCATGGTCAGGGCGTCCGTATAGCGGACGTTGATCTCTTCCTGGCCGGCAT
>CAZVDW010000411.1:0-13640 GCA_964625645.1 uncultured Rhodospirillaceae bacterium | reverse complement strand
CTAGCTTCGCTTATGTTACGCTCCTTTTCTTCACCTCACCACCGCTCCAGGCGCCGGACTGCCGCAATGCCGTGGCCGAGAGGGGGTCGAGGGCACCCGTTATGAACGCCCATGCGGGCGCTGGCGACCCGGCCAGCCTGGCAACCTCCCTCGCGGGCTTGCGGAACCCCGCGAAACGCCTTGCCGCCGGTGACGTCAACGCACGTCGAGAATAGGTCGGACGGTCAAAAATCGCAACGGGCACGATGCGCATCAGCTCCGGCCAGCGCTTCCAGGCATGCAGCTGCGCCAGGTTGTCGGCGCCGATAATCCACACGAAACGCGCCTGCGGCAGGCGCCGGCGCAAGAGGGGCAGGGTGTCGGCCGAATAGCGCGTCCCGAGCATGGTTTCGATGGCCGTGACGCGGATCGGGCCGTATCCGGCAATGCGTCTCGCTTGCGCCAGGCGTGCGCCGAGCGGCGCCATGTCCGCGCTCTCCTTGAGCGGGTTCTGCGGCGAGACCAGCCACCACACCGCGTCCAGCCGCAACAGTCGCAGCGCCCGCAGGCTGATGCGCCGATGCGCCGCATGGGCCGGGTTGAACGACCCCCCCAGCAGGCCGATACGCCGGGCTCTGCCGAGCCGCGCCAGCTCGCCCGCTATGGCGCCCGGCAAGGTCAGGGCCGGGTCTGCCCGCTGCCGTGGACGACGTATTTGTAGCTCGTCAGTTGCTCCAGCCCGACCGGCCCGCGGGCATGCAGCTTGCCCGTGGAAATGCCGATCTCGGCGCCCATGCCGAACTCGCCGCCGTCGGCGAACTGGGTCGAGGCATTGTGCAGCACGATGCCGCTATCGACGCGCTCGAGGAAACGCTCGGCCGCCGCCTCGTCCTCGGTAACGATGCTGTCGGTGTGGTGCGAGCCATGGGCGTCGATGTGGGCGATCGCCGCGTCAACGCCGTCGACGGTCTTGATGGCGATGATGGCGTCGAGATACTCGGCGTCCCAGTCCTCGTTGTTGGCCACGATCACGCGATCATCAACCGCACGGGTCGCCGTGTCGCCGCGCACTTCGCAGCCGGCATCGAGGAAGCTCTTGACCAGCCGCGGCAATATCGCCGCCGCCGCCTGGTCGACCAGCACGGTCTCGGCCGCGCCGCAAATGCTGGTGCGCCGCAGCTTGGCGTTGAGGCATATGGATTCGGCCATGTCGGCCTCCGCTGCGCCGTCCACATAGACGTGGCAGATGCCGTCGAGATGCTTGAGCACGGGTACCCGGCTTTCCGCCGCCACGCGCGCCACCAGCGACTTGCCGCCGCGCGGCACCAGCACGTCGATGGTATCGACCATGATCAGCATCTCGCCGACCGCGGCACGGTCGCGCGTGGGCACGAGCTGGATGCAGGCCTCGGGCAGGCCCGCCTCCTTGAGGCCATGCACCAGTGCCCCATGGATCGCGCGCGAGGAATGGAAGCTTTCCGAGCCGCCGCGCAGGATCGCCGCATTGCCGGATTTCAGGCACAGGCAGCCGGCATCCGCCGTCACGTTGGGACGTGATTCGTAAATGATTCCGATGACCCCGAGCGGCACCCGCACGCGGCCTATTCTGAGGCCGTTGGGGCGCTCCCACTCGTCGATCTTGGCGCCCACCGGGTCGGGCAGATCGGCGACGGCCTCCAGCCCCGCGGCGATGCCTTCAACGCGCTCAGGGTCGAGGGCGAGGCGGTCGAGCAGGGCTTCGGTCATGCCGCGCGCCCGGGCCGCCTCGAGGTCTTTCGCATTGGCCGCGACCAGGGCCTCGACATCGGCGCGTATCGCCTGCGCCGCCGCCCGCAGAGCCGCGTTCTTGGTTTCGGTCGAGGCCAGTGCCAAGGCTGCCGCGGCGCTTCTCGCGGCTTCGCCCAGGGCCTGCATCATGGCAGGGATGTTTTCGCTGCCGTCACTCATCTGTCTTCTCCCGAGGTATCCGGAACAAGCACCAGATCGTCCCGGTGGATCATCTCCTCGCGGCCACGATAGCCAAGGATATGCTCTATTTCACGGCTTTTGTGGCCGGCGATGCGGGCCGCGTCGTCGCTGCCATAGGCGCACAGGCCCCGACCGAGCTCGCGCCCTTCGTTGTCGCGCACCAGCACCAGGTCGCCGCGCTCGAAGCGGCCTTCCGCCGCCGCGACCCCCGCCGGCAACAGGCTGCGGCCCTTGGCCAGCGCCTGTGCCGCGCCGTCGTCGACCACCAGCGCGCCTTGCGGACGCAAGGTGCCGGCGATCCAGTGCTTGCGCGCCGTGCGCGGCTCGCCGGCCGCGATGAACCAGGTGCAGGGCGCCCCCTGTTCGAGCGCGCGCAGGCAATGGCTGGCGCTGCCTTTGGCGATCACCATATGGCAGCCGGCGCCTGTGGCGATCCGCGCCGCGGCCAGCTTGGTGATCATGCCGCCCGAGCCGTCATGGTTGCGGCTACCGCCGGCCATGGCCTCGATCTCGGGCGTGATGGCGGTGATCTCGTCGAGCCGCCTGGCGCCTGCCTCGCGCACCGGGTCAGCACTGTACAGGCCGTCGATGTCGGACAGCAGCACCAGCGCGTCGGCGCTGGCCATCTGCGCCACCCGTGCCGCCAGGCGGTCGTTGTCGCCGAAGCGGATCTCCGCCGTTGCCACGGTGTCGTTCTCGTTGATCAGGGGCAGGGCGTTCATGCCCAGCAGCTGGCCGATGGTGCTGCGGGCATTGAGATAGCGCCGCCGGTGCTCGGAATCCTCGAGTGTCAGCAGCACCTGAGCGACCGTAATGCCGTGCTGGTCGAGCGCCGCCTGATAGGCGTGGGCGAGGCGGATCTGGCCGACCGCGGCGCAGGCCTGCTTCTCTTCCAGCTTGAGGGTCGCGCGACTGATGCCAAGTGCCCGCCGGCCGACGGCGACGGCACCCGACGAGACCACGACGACCTCGCGGCCGCGCGCCCGCCACGCCGCGATATCCTCGGCCAACGCCGCCAGCCAGTCTTCGCGCAACGAGCCATCGCCCGCCTCGGTCAACAGGGACGAGCCGATCTTGACCACCACGCGGCGGGCGTCGGCGAGGCGATTGTTGCTCACGGCGTCCATGGCACGGGCTCCGCCTCGGCACGGCTTTCGGCGACCGCCTCGGCGACCACGCCAAGGGCTTCGGTGACGCCAGCACCGGTCACAGCCGACAGCGCCAGCACCTGGCCGGCACCGGCGGCGACCAGGGCGGCGCGGATATCGGCAACGATCTCATCGTCAGCCAGGTCGCATTTGCTCAAGGCGACGATCTCGCGCTTGCCGACGAGGCCGCCGCCATAGGCGTCGAGCTCGCCGCGCACCGTGCGCCAGTCCGCCACAGGATCGGCGCTGGCAACATCGACCAGATGCAAAAGCGCGCCGCAGCGCTCGACATGGCCGAGAAAGCGGTCGCCAAGCCCGACCCCCTCATGGGCGCCTTCGATGAGGCCGGGAAGGTCGGCGATGACGATCTCGCCGTCCCCAGCCGCGGCTACGCCGAGCTGCGGCGTCAGCGTGGTGAACGGGTAGTCGGCTATCTTCGGCCTGGCGCGGCTGACCACCGAGAGGAAGGTCGACTTGCCGGCATTGGGCAGCCCCACCAGCCCGACATCGGCGATCAGCTTGAGGCGCAGCCAGAGCCAGCCCTCCTCGCCGGCAAAGCCCTCTTCGGCCTGGCGCGGCGCCTGGTTGGTCGAGGTCTTGAAGGCGGCGTTGCCGCGCCCGCCCTTGCCACCCTGGGCCAGGGTCGCGGTCATGCCCTCCGCCGTCATGTCGGCGACCACCGTCTCCTTGTCGTCCTCGAGGATCACCGTGCCGACGGGCACGCGGACAACGAGCGTCTTGGCGCCGGCGCCGGTGCAGTCGCGGCCCTCGCCGGGCGCGCCGCGGCGAGCCTTGAAGTGCTGCCGGTAGCGAAAGTCGATCAGCGTGTTCAGCGCCGCCACCGCTTCGACCACGACGTCGCCGCCGCGCCCGCCACTGCCGCCGGAGGGGCCACCGAATTCGATATACTTCTCGCGGCGAAAGGCGACGCAGCCATTGCCGCCGTCGCCGCTCTTCACGAAGATCTTGGCTTCGTCGAGAAACTTCATCGCGCGCCCGTCCCTTGCAGGAGATAGCGCCGGCAGGGCACGATCTGCTGGCGTGCCTGGCTCCACTGCCAGTCGTTGCCAGTGTAGCGGAAGCCGCACTTCTCCAAAACGCGGCCCGAGGCCGGATTGTCGAGATAATGCCCGGCGCGCACAGCCCTGGCGCCGAGCGCCGCGAAGGCATGGGCGCTGGCGTGGCGCGCCGCCGCCGTGGCGAAGCCCTGGCCCCACCAGGCCTCGCCGATCCAATAGCCGAGGTCGTAGAGACCTTGGCGCAGGCAGCGCAGCGTCACGGCGCCCGCCACGGTGCCGGCGCTATCGAGGCAGAAGCTGATTTCGCGCCCGCTCATGCCCAAGGCATCGCGCGCGTCGATCCAGCGTGCCGCCGCGCCGGCCGGGTAGGGGTGCGGGATGCGCGAGGTCATGCGCGCTACCCGCCAGCCGGCGCAGATCGCTTGCAGCGCCGCCGCGTCGTCGGCGCGGAAAGGCCGCAGCCGAACCCTGTTGCATGTGTCATCAAGGATCTCGTTCGCGCCGTTGCACATGGTCGTGTTGCCGGCGAAGGGGGAATACAAATAGGGAGATGGCGGCCCATCTCCCTCCTTCGCAGCATTCGTCTCGACATGGGCGCCACCGTCGGTGGGCGCCCACCGACCGTTATGAGGATTCGTCCGGTCGCTCAGCGCCGGAATCAACGGAAACAAATGTGCGGCCCAGCCGCTTGGAGCAGAATTCCACTTTGCCCTCGGTCAGAGCGAACAGCGTGTGGTCCTTGCCCATGCCGACATTGTCACCGGGATGGAACTTGGTGCCGCGCTGGCGCACGATTATGTTGCCGGGAATGACGATCTCGCCGCCATACTTCTTGACGCCGAGCCGCCGGCCCGCCGAATCGCGGCCGTTGCGTGAGCTGCCACCTGCCTTTTTATGGGCCATCGGTCTGTCTCCCTAGGCGCCTGAGCTGATATCGGCGATGCGCAGCACGGTCTGTGCCTGGCGATGGCCGCGCCGGCGGCGATAGCCCTGGCGGCGCTTCTTCTTGAACACGATGATCTTGTCGTCGCGCGCCTGCTCAAGCACCGTGGCGGTAACCTTGGCGCCGGAGACGGTCGGCGTGCCGACGGTCGCCCCGTCGTCGCTGCCCACCATCAGCACCTCGTCGAACGCGACCTCGTCGCCGGCAGCGCCGGCCAGGCGCTCGACGGAAATCACGTCGTTCTTGGCGACACGGTACTGTTTGCCGCCGGTCTTTATGACTGCGTACATGACGCACCCCAACTTACGGCGCCCCGAGGGTGCCGCCAAATTTCGCGAGGGCGCGACTATAGCGCCTGCCGCGGCCTTGTCAACGCCATGTCGCCGCTGTGCTTGCGGCAGCAGAATCCTTGCGTTAGGTTCCGCCCCGCCGTTGCGCTGACAACCCTGCGGAGGGGTGCCGGAGTGGTCGAACGGGGCGGTCTCGAAAACCGTTGTGCGCTTGCGTACCGTGGGTTCGAATCCCACCCCCTCCGCCACATCTAAGTTATTGTTTTATTGAATTATTCTGATCTTTAGCGACGTTCGAACTCGCTTCGAATCTTCCGCGGGTTGTGCTGCATCCGACTCGCCGTCGTGGCCCCGGGAGACCGGTCAGGTGCGGCAAGTGTGCGCGGATGACCGCCAAAGTCTCTTACGCCATTGTTGGTGGTACGGCAGAACCCGCGATGATCCGGTTTTTCACTCTCATGGCCGCCCGAGATTCAGAGGATGCTGAACGGAATTCAGACCGCAGACCGAGGACCGGTTCCAAGCGGGCCGGCGCCGTCGATCAGGAGGCGGGTTTCCGGTCCGGCGCTGGTATCGACAGCCTGAGACTCGCTGGCGTCTCGGATTTGCTCGATTGCGATTGCGCCCAGCCGTGGCAAGCGGTGTCATCGAGAAGCATCGACGGCAGCTGGTCCGGGCGCACTTGTATCTCGATGGCCTCGCGGGTGATATCGACCCGATCGACCATGGCTGTGATGAGGTTGCGTCGCTCAGACGGCTCGGACTTGGACCAACGCGCGGCGATACTTGATGTCTACGCGCCAACCATGCCCGCAGCTAAGCCCGGCAACATGGCAACCCTATTTGCAGAAGACTCTGGACATAACTGTATGTTGTTCGCTATCGGGCCGGTTTCCGACGCGGCGCCGAGCCGACGGCGTCGCTCGGCCGGGGCGCTGAGAGCCTCTGGCGTCTTCACCTGTTCGGCCGCGATCACGGCGATTTGCTTTTTCGCGAACTGTCGGGGTATAGGCCAGGAAAACCTTGGCCTTGGCGCATTTCCGGGTGTATACGCCCCATTCCGCATACCTGTCTCGGTGGAGGATGACATGTCGGGACCCTGGTCGCCCGAGAGTTGGCGCGACTTCGAGATACGGCAGCAGCCGGTCTACCGGAACGACGTGGCGAAAGCCGCGGCGGAGGCGAAGCTTGCCAAGTCGCCGCCGCTGGTCTTTGCCGGCGAGGCGCGCGAGCTCGAGGCACGCCTCGGCGAGATCGCGGACGGCCGTGCCTTCCTGTTGCAGGGTGGCGATTGCGCCGAGGCCTTTGCCGAGTTCCACCCCGATCATATCCGCGACACCTTCCGGGTACTGCTGCAGATGGCGGTGGTGCTGACCTATGGCGCCGCGCTGCCGGTGGTCAAGGTCGGTCGCATGGCCGGCCAGTTCGCCAAGCCGCGCTCGGCCGGCACCGAGACCCAGGACGGCGTCGAGCTGCCCAGCTATCGCGGCGACATCATCAACGGCATCGATTTCGACGCGGCCTCGCGCGAGCCCGATCCCGAGCGCATGATCCAGGCCTATTCCCAGGCCGCCGCCAGCCTCAACCTGCTGCGCGCCCTGGCCCAGGGCGGTTATGCCGATTTGCACCAGGTGCACCGCTGGAACCTTGGTTTCGTCGCCGACAGCGCCCAGGGCGAGCGCTATCGCGACTTGGCCGAGCGCATCAGCGAGAGCCTCTCTTTCATGGCCGCCTGCGGCATCAACGCTGAGACGGTGCCGCAACTGCGCCAGACCGACTTCTTCACCAGCCACGAGGCGCTGCTGCTGGGCTACGAGCAGGCGCTGACGCGCGTCGATAGCACGACCGGCGGCTGGTACGACTGCTCGGCCCATATGCTGTGGATCGGAGACCGCACGCGCGACCCGGACCACGCCCATGTCGCCTTCCTCAAGGGTGTCGGCAACCCGCTGGGCGTCAAGGTCGGCCCGAGCAGCGATGCGGACGGCGTGATGCGGCTGATCGATGCGCTCAACCCGGAGAACCGCCCCGGCCGCCTGACCCTGATCTCGCGCATGGGCTCGGACAAGGTTCAGGAGCTGCTGCCGCCGCTGCTGCGGCGCGTGAAAGCTGAGGGCCGCTCCGTGGTCTGGTCGTGCGATCCCATGCATGCCAACACCGTCAAGTCGTCGTCGGGCTACAAGACGCGCCCCTTCGACCGGGTGCTGGCCGAGGTCAAGGGCTTTTTCGCCGCCCACGATGCCGAGGGCACTTATGCCGGCGGCGTGCATTTCGAGATGACCGGGCGCGATGTGACCGAATGCATCGGCGGCGCCCAGGCGATCAGCGACGAGGACCTGTCGGACCGCTACCACACCCACTGCGATCCGCGCCTCAACGCCTCGCAGAGCCTGGAGCTGGCTTTCCTCATTGCCGAGGAGCTGAAAGGGCGGCGGCTCGACAAGGCCGCCGTGGCGGCGGAGTAGAGCATGGACCTCGGGCTCAAGGGCCGCAAGGCCATCGTCTGCGCCTCCAGCCGCGGTCTCGGCCGGGCCTGCGCGACGGCGCTCGCAGAGGACGGGGTCGACGTGGTGATCAATGGCCGCGACGCGGCCGTGGTGGCCAGCACGGCCGAGGCGATCGCGGCCGCGACCGGCGTCACCGCGACGCCCGTGGTCGCCGATCTCGACAGCGCCGAGGGCCGGGCCAGGCTGCTCGAGGCCTGCCCTGAGCCCGATATTCTGGTCAACAACAATGGCGGCCCGCCGCCCGGCAGCTTCCGCGACTGGCGGCGCGAGGATTGGGACGCCGGCATCAGCGCCAACATGATGACGCCGATCGAGCTCATCAAAGCCTGCGTCGACGGCATGGTCGAGCGCCGCTTCGGGCGCATCGTCAACATCACCTCGGTGGCGGTGCGCATGCCGTTTCCGGGCCTCGCCATGTCGAGCGCGGCGCGCTCGGGGCTGACCGGCTTCGTCGCTTCCCTCGCGCGCGAGGTGGCGCCCCATAACGTCGCGGTCAACAATCTACAGCCGGGCCTGTTCGAGACCGACCGGCTTGGCGTCGGTATCAAGGGCGCGGCCGAGGCGCGCCAGCAAAGCGTCGAGGCCGTGCGCGGCAGCATGCTCGCCAACATTCCCGCCGGGCGCTTCGGTGTTCCGGACGAGTTCGGCCGCGCCTGCGCCTTCCTGTGCAGCGCCCATGCCGGTTTCATCACCGGCCAGAACCTGTTGCTGGACGGTGGACACTTCCCCGGAGCGTTCTGAGGCCGGCGGGCACGTCGGCGAAGGCGAGGGCTCGGAGCGCGAGGGCTTCGAGGCCGCGGTGGCGCGCCGCACGGACCACTATTTCAAGCGCACGCGCGAAATCGTGGCCGCCCATGGCGACATGCACGTCACGTATGCCGTATTCATGCGCCGCCCTGTCATCTTCTGCCCGCGTCTTGCCGTGGACTGGCTAAAGGAGGCGGCGCGCGAGCGCGACTGCACGCTCGACATCGAGCTCTGTTTCGCCGAGGGCGCCTGGGTCGGCGCGGGTGAGCCGCTGATGTACATTGCCGGCCCGCTCAGCGCCCTGGTCGATCTGGAGACGTTGTACCTGCAGCGCCTCGGGCCGCCATGCGTCGCCGCCTACAACGCCTTCACCATGTGCGCCGATTTGCCGAACGTGCGCTTCCTGGCCATGGACGCGCGCCACTGCGCCGGCGACGAGATGGCGGGCATGATGGCCTATGCCGCGTCCGTCGGCTCGCGCAAGGCGCAGGAAGAGGCGGGTGCGGTCGGGTTCATCGGCAATGCCAACGATGCGACGGCGCATTATTTCGGCAACGAGCATGGCCTCGGCACCATGCCCCACGCGCTGATCGGCTATGCCGGCTCGACCCTGCGCGCGGCCGAGATGTTCCACGCCACCTATCCCGACGAGCCGCTCACGGCCCTGGTCGATTATTTCGGCCATGAGGTGACGGATTCGCTTGCCGTGGCCCGGCGCTTTCCCGAGCTGGCGGCGGCTGGCCGCCTGCGCATGCGCATCGACACCCATGGCGGGCGCTTCGCCGAAGGGCTCGACACGGCCAAGTCCTATGCCGCGCTGGAGCGCCACGTGCCGCAGGCCACGCGCACCTATCGCAGCGAGGAGGAATTGCGCTGGCTGGTCGGCACCGGCGTCAGCGCCGCCGCCGTGCATCACTTGCGCGACGCCCTCGACGAGGCGGGCTTCCCGGCCGTGCAGATCGTCGCCAGCTCTGGCTTCAATCCGGGCAAGTGCAAGGTTTTCGCCAGCGTCGATGCGCCGGTGGATATCGTCGGCACGGGCTCCTTCCTGCCCGAGACCTGGCCCGAGACCTATGCCACGGCCGATATCGTCGAATATGACGGCAAGCCGGTGGTCAAGGCGGGCCGCGAGTTCCTGCTGCGGAGCCGCGAGCCGTGAGCCGGAGCCTTGCCATCGCGCTGGCCCAGATCAACCCGACCGTCGGTGGCATCGAGCACAATGCGGCGCTGATCCGCGCCAGCCGGGCCGAGGCCGCGCGCCTCGGCGCCGACCTGGTGGTCTATCCGGAGCTCACCATCACCGGCTATCCGCCGGAGGACCTGGTGCTGCGGCCGGCCTTCCAGGAGGCGGCGGAGGCCATGGTCGAGACCCTGGCGGCCGAGACCGCCGACGGTGGGCCCGGCCTGTTGATCGGCACGCCCTGGCGCGAGGACGGCAAGCTCTACAATGCCGCCGCCCTGCTCGATGGCGGCGAGATCGTCGCCCGGCGCTACAAGCACGACCTGCCCAATTACGGCGTCTTCGACGAGGCGCGCGTGTTCGAGGCCGGACCGCTGGCCGGACCCGTGTCCTTCCGCGGCTTCCGACTTGGCGTGCTGCTGTGCGAGGACATGTGGTTCCCCGAGGTGGCCGAGACCCTGGCCGAATCCGGCGCCCAGTTGCTGCTGACCCTGAACGGCTCGCCCTACGACCTCGGCAAGGAGGATACGCGTCTTTCCTATGCCGTTGCCCGGGTCACCGAGACGGGCCTCGGCCTGGTCTACGTCAACCAGGTCGGCGGCCAGGACGAGCTGGTCTTCGACGGCGCTTCCTTCGTGCTCGACGGCGAACGCAATCTGCGCCTGCAGGCGCCGTGGTGGCAGGATTGCGTGACGCTGTCGCACTGGCACTTCGACGGCGACGGCGCACGCTGCGACGAAGCCGAGCGTGCCGCCACGCCATCGCAGATGGCGCAGATCTATGCGGCACTGGTCACGGGCCTGCGCGACTATGTGGCCAAGAACCGCTTTCCCGGCGTCGCCGTCGGGCTCTCGGGCGGTGTCGACTCGGCGCTGACCACGGCGGTGGCGGTCGATGCCCTGGGCGCGCAGCGCGTGCGCACCATCCGCATGCCGTCGCGCTATTCCTCCGACCACAGCCTCGACGATGCCGCCGAATGCGCGCGCCTGCTCGGCATCCGCTGCGATACCGTGGCGATCGAGCCGGCGCATGCGGCTTTCGAGAGCATGCTGGCGCCGCTCTTTGAAGGCACCCAGCCCGACACCACCGAAGAGAACGTGCAGGCGCGCGTGCGCGGCGTCATCATGATGGCGCTCTCCAACAAGACCGGCGACATGCTGGTGACCACCGGCAACAAGAGCGAGATGTCGGTCGGCTATGCGACGCTCTACGGCGACATGTGCGGCGGCTATTCCGTGCTCAAGGACGTCTACAAGACCACCGTCTTCGACCTCTGCCGCTGGCGCAACGAGAGCTTCCCCGAGGGTGTGCTGGGGCCGGACGGGCCGGTGATGCCGGACACCGTCATCACCAAGCCGCCCTCGGCCGAGCTGCGCCCCGACCAGCTCGATGAGGATAGCTTGCCGCCCTATCCGGTGCTCGACGATATTCTCGAAGGTCTGGTCGAGGACGAGCACACGGTCGAGGAGATCGTCGCCCGCGGCCACCCGCCGGCCCTGGTGCGCCGCATCCGGCGCCTGCTCTATATCGCCGAATACAAGCGCCGCCAGGCCCCGCCCGGCGTCAAGATCACCCGCCGCGCCTTCGGCCGCGACCGCCGCTACCCCATCGTCAACGGCTTCCTCGACCACGAATAGAGCGCAAGGTGGACCGGCGACCGCGCCTCTGGTAGGTAATATGCGGTTTCGGCGTTGGTGATAGGGCGAGCCATGACCGCAGAAACACGACAATCGGAAGCGCTGGACAGAGCTGCCGTGATGAGTTGCCTTTCGGCCCACAGCGCCGAACTGGCGAGATTTCACGTTCGGTCTCTGGAGCTTTTTGGGTCGACTGTAAAAGGTAAAGCGACGGACGAGAGCGACATTGATCTCTTGGTTACATTCGATGGCGCGATTGATCTGTTGAGCTTTATCGAACTCGAGGAAATGCTTGGTGATTTTCTTGGGCGCAAGGTCGATCTTGTCCCGCGCGAGAGCGTCAAGCCACTCCTAGCGGAGAGCATTTTTTCCGAGGCTGTGCGTGTCTACTAGATCGCCGCGTCAGCGGATTCAGGACATGCTGGATGCTGTCGATAAGATTCGGTCCTATGTCAGGGATATGGACGAAAGCGCCTTTGCTTCTGACTCGAGGAGCATTGATGCGGTCGTGCGCAATCTTGAGATAATTGGCGAGGCATCAAAACATGTCCCACAGAACATAGCCGGTCTGTATACCGATGCGGATTGGCGCCGTATAGGAGAGATGCGGAACAAGCTCATCCATGATTACGCTGAAACCAATATTGCATTGGTATGGGAGACTGTTATTTCGCGCCTCGGACCTCTAAAAGATGCTCTCGAAGAAATGCTCGATCAAATTGATGACTAAGCCAAATGACCCGCCAATGACCCTGCACCTCTACAACACCGCGAGCCGCCAAAAAGAAGCGTTCGAGCCTTTGGACCCGGCGCATGTGCGCATGTATGTCTGCGGGCCGACGGTCTATGACCGGGCGCATATCGGCAATGCGCGCCCGGTGGTGGTGTTCGACGTGCTGTTCAAGCTGCTCAAGCGGCACTTTTCGAAGGTCACCTATGTCCGCAACATTACCGACATCGACGACAAGATCATCGCCGCGGCGGCAGAGAACGGCGAGGACATCGAGGCGCTGACCGGGCGCACCACCGAATTTTTTCATGCCGACATGGGCGCGTTGGGCGCCGAGGAGCCGACGGTCGAGCCGCGCGCCACCGCGCACGTGCCGGAGATGCTGGCGCTGATCGAAACCCTCATGGCCTCGGGCCACGCCTATGCAGCGGAAGGCCACGTGCTGTTCCATGTGCCGGCGATGGAAGGCTATGGCGAGCTTTCCAACCGCAGGCGCGAGGAGCTGGTGGCGGGCTCGCGGGTCGAGGTGGCGCCCTACAAGAAGGATCCCGGCGACTTCATTCTGTGGAAGCCGTCGACGCCGGAGCAGCCCGGCTGGGACTCGCCCTGGGGGCGGGGGCGGCCCGGCTGGCACCTGGAATGCTCGGCCATGAGCGAGCGCTATCTTGGGCCGACCTTCGATATCCACGGCGGCGGCCGCGACCTCATCTTTCCCCATCACGAGAACGAGCGCGCCCAGAGCATGTGCGCCCATGGCGGCAAGACCTTCGCGCGCTATTGGGTGCATAACGGCTATGTCGTGGTCGAGGGCGAAAAGATGTCGAAAAGCCTCGGCAACTTCTTTACCGTCGAGGACCTGCTGGCGCGCGCACCGGGCGAGGCGCTGCGCTTCAACATGCTCAAGACCCACTACCGCCACCCCCTCGACTGGACGCTTGAGGGCATGGCCGAAAGCAAGGCCGACCTCGACCGGCTCTACCTCGCCCTGCGCAATGCCGCGGATATCGAGGATGGTGCTAACCATGGTGTCCCCGAGGCCATTGAAGCAGCCTTGCTCGACGACCTCAACACACCCAAGGCCATCGCCGAGCTGCACGTCATCGCAGGTGACCTCAACAAGACGCGTTCCGTTGCCGCGAAGTCGGCGCTGCTGGCAGCCGGCGACGCCTTTGGTATATTCAATTCGTCGCCTAATGACTGGTTTCAGGGTGGGACATCGGATGACGTCGATGCATTGATTTCGGCCCGTCTTGAAGCACGATCCCAGCGCGATTTCGCCGAGGCCGACCGCATCCGCGACGAGCTTGCCGAAGCCGGCATCATCCTCGAGGACAAGCCCGACGGCAGCACCGAATGGCGGCGGGCGTGATGGCGGAGCGCATTTGGGTCTACGACACCACGCTGCGTGATGGTGGCCAGACCCAGGGGGTCGATTTCGGCGCGCCGGACAAGGCGGCGATCGCGCGCGAGCTCGATGCGCTCGGCGTCGATT
>CAZVDW010000410.1:0-19652 GCA_964625645.1 uncultured Rhodospirillaceae bacterium | reverse complement strand
TTACCGCGGTAAGAGCGAGGGCGTGGAAGTTATCAAGCGCGGCATAGAAGCGATAAATTCCGATACTCGTTCGCAGTACTCCATTGAGGTCGAAGCTCTTAATGCCGCCGATTTCGGCGTTCCGCAGCTTCGCGAGAGGGTGTTTGTGGTGGGAGCGCGGAACGGGGCGAGCTTTCGTTTCCCGACACCGACCCACTCAGCCCCCGACCGCCTTGATTCGAAGGCGGCGCTCGAGCCGTATCTAACCGCCTGGGATGCGCTCGGCGATCTGCCGGCAGAGCCGAACGAAGACGATCTTCGCATGACCGGGAAATGGGCCGACCTGCTACCAACCATTCCGGAAGGGCAGAACTATCTCTGGCATACGGAGCGTGGTGGTGGCGAGCCAATGTTTGGTTGGCGCCGGCGCTATTGGAGCTTCTTGCTCAAGCTATCCAAGACGCTGCCATCCTGGACCATCCAGGCGCAGCCCGGCCCGGCGACAGGACCATTCCATTGGCGCAATCGCAAGATGTCTTCGGCCGAGCTTGGCCGGCTCCAGACTTTCCCCGATGGCTTGGTCTATGAGTCCCCGCGCAGCGAAATCCAAAAGCTGATCGGCAACGCCGTCCCATCGGGACTCGCCGAGCTTCTGGCCCGCGAGATCACCATTCAGCTGCTCGATCGAAAAGCGCCGAGCGGGCCTCTCACGCTGATCCCTACGCGACGCACGGATATACCCGATTCGGAGCCGACATCGCCCATGCCTGAGCAGTACCGCGCACTTATTGGCAAGCATGAAGAGCATCCCGGCACCGGCCGAGGACCGCGGGCACAGCGCCGCGCGGCATTGCCCGTGTGACCATCGGGGCACCGCCGCCTCGGCGTGTGCCGAAGGCGCCGCCGCCCACATCCGAGGGCGCCAGTGCCGCGATGCGAGGCAACAAGCGGGCGGGCACGAGGCCGGAAATGATGGTGCGCCGGCTTCTTCATCGCCTGGGCTATCGTTACCGGCTTCAAGCCAGCGACCTTCCCGGCAAGCCGGACATCGTGTTTCGCCGACATAAGGTTGCTATCCTCGTAAACGGCTGCTTCTGGCATCAGCATGACGATCCCTGTTGTCCACTGCGGGCCAAGCCGCGATCCAACACAGGGTACTGGGACGCAAAGCTTGCACGCAATGTCCAGCGTGACACCGAGACCCGAGCCGCACTTGAGGCTCTGGGTTGGCGGCTGCTCATTGTTTGGGAATGCGAGACCCGGGATGCAAAGCGGGTTGAAGCGCGCCTTACCACGGAGCTTGGCGCCACGCCTGGTCCGTGCCCTCGATCCCGTGGTATCTCATAATCGGAGGACGGCACGGTCATTACCTAGAAAGCTCCGCGGAGCCCAGCCGAGGTCGCGGCGGGCGTCGGAATCGTCGACGGTGAGGTCGCTGGTCATGCGGCGGGCGAGCTCGGCGGTATAGGCGGGCTGGCGGGTCAGGCGGCCGAGGGCGGCGGCGAGCGCGGCGAGCAGGGGTGTGGGCAGCGAGATGCGCCGACGCGGCTTGGCGAGGGCGTCGAAAATGCGGCCGATCATCTCTGCGTAAGCCAGGGTTTCGCCGCCGGCGAGGTCGTAGGCGCGGTTTTCCGCCGCCGGAGAGTCGAGCGTCCGTATCGCCACGGCGGCAAGGTCGTCGGCATGCACGGGTTGGCGCAGGCCTTGCCCTCCGCCGGCCAGGGGGAAGATGCCGAAACGCTCGATCAGGCGGGCCGCGGCGCTGATATTGAGGTCCCGGCCGCGGCCATAGACGAGGGTCGGGCGCAACAGGGTCCAGGCGATGCCAAGGCGGCCACAATGCTCTGCGATGGCGGCCTCGGCGGCGGCCAATGCCGCCACCTGCCCGCGCTCATGGGCGCTGCGGCTGGCCGCCTTGGTGGCCACCGATGTCGAGCCGAAGGCGACCAGGCGGCGGCAGCCGGCAGCGGCCAGCTCGTCGAGGTGTGCCGGCAGCAGCCAGAGGCCCGTCGCATGGATGGCGGCGTCCACGCCATCGCCGTCGAGCGGCAGCGCGTCCCGCGTCAGGTCGGCGGCCAGCCAGCGGGCACCCTTCGTGCCCAGCGGCGGACCACGGCGCAACGCCGACACAGTGTCGCCCCGCGCCAATAGCCCGGCGACAAGGCCAAGGCCGATCTGGCCGCTGGCGCCCAGCACCAGCATGCGGCGCGGCTCAGTCGTCATCGGCGGGGTCGGGCAGACCGCCGAGCTCCATCACCTCGTCGTAGAATGCTGTCAGCTCGGCGCCGATCCCGCCCTCGCGCAAGACCGTGCCGCCGCGCACGGCGACGAATCGCCCGCCACCGCCCGCCGGCGGCGCGAAGAGGCGGTAGGTCACCACGACAATGCGGCGGCCGGCGGCGGCTTCGGCGGCGATTCGGGCCCAGGCCTGGGCGGCGAACATGGGATCGGCCGCGTCGAGCACGCCGTCGAGCACCAGGGCTCGCGCCGGCGAGGTGATGGCGAAACCGTAAGCCAGCTGCGCCATGCCCCAGCTGGGATAGATGGCGATCTGGTCGTCGAACAAGCGCCCCAGGCGGCTTTCGGCCGCGACCCGCTCGACCGCAGTGGTGAGGGGCGTGCGCCCGGCCGCCACTATCATCAGCCCGGCCAGATCGCGCCCGCTCACCCCCTGCAGGCGTCCGGACCAGGGCCGATAGAAGGCGGCGGCGCCCGCGATCGCCTGCGGAAAGGTCAGTTCCGGGTCGCTCGCATCGGCCACCACCAGCAGCGGATTGCCGGCTGGCGCATCAAGCGGCGGCGGCCGGCTGTGGCGGCGCCATGCCAACAAGCCGAGCAGCGCCAAGGCAGCCGCGCCCGCGGCCGGCAGCACGTCGAGGCTCGGCGTCACGCCATGCCATAGCGCGTTGTAATAGGCGGCGAGGAGATGCGAGACCGGGTTCAGCGTGGTGAACAGCAAGCTCGCCGCCGCCGGCAGGTCGGTGAAAGTGTAGAGTGTGGGCGAGAGCAGCCACAGGACGCCCGCGAGAAGCACGACCGGCCCCGGCCCCGCCAGCAGGTGAGCCGCCTTGAGCCGGGCCACGAGCAGCACGGCGACCGCGTTCCAGGCCGCCTGTACGGGCAGCACCAACGCCAGCCACGGCAAGGCCGTCAACGACGAGGCGGCGGCCGTGTCGACGGCCAGTACCATCGCCACCACGAAGGCGAGGGACAAACCCATGACCACGCTCGGTGGCGTGACAACGGCACATAGCGCCGCCGCGCCGGGCGCCCGCACCACCTCGGCGAATCGTGCGCGCAGGACGGCGAAGTCGGCGCCATCGAGCAACGACGCCACGGTCCAGCGCAAGGCCGAGATACCGATCACCAGGAAGACGTAGCGGTCGAAGCCGCTGCGCCCGAAGACACCGGCCAGCAGGAAATACAGGATCGTCGCGTAAATGAACGGGTCGATGGCCGCCGCCATGAGGCGCAAAAGGCCCCAGCGTCCGGCAAGGCCGAAGCGCGTTCTCAGGGCAACCGCCGCCAGCGGCGCAAAAGCCGGCCACGGTAGGCGCGCGCTGACAGCCGGATCACTGACCACGGCTTGCGGCGGGCTCACGAAGCGATTCCAAACACGTCAGACATGCTCTAGGTTATAGCATCCTCGCCGACCCCCGGATATCGGCGCGGTGGGTGAAACCGGCACGAGACAGCCTCGGCCCCGATGCGGCTCTCCATTCGTGAAAAAGAAAAAACGCTCCAGCACGGCTAAACGCCCGGCACGTGCCCAGTCGGGCCGCGCCAGGCTGTCGGTCGTGATCGTCAACTTCAACGCCGGCGCCTATCTTGCCGCCGCGGTCGAGAGCCTGTTGGCGCAAGACCGGCCGCCGCTCGAGATCATCGTCATCGACAATGCCTCGGGCGACGACAGCCTGGATGCTCTCTCCGAGGTTTCGGCGACGACGCTGCGCCTGCGGCGGCTCGACCACAACAGTGGCTTTGCCGCCGCCTGCAATCTGGGCCTGCGCGAAGCCCGTGGCGAGTTAATCCTGTTGCTCAATCCCGATTGCCGGCTCTATCCGGGCGCGCTTGCCGCAATGCGCCAGGCCCTGGAAGCGCGCAGCGATGCCGGCCTGACCGGCGCCCGCCTGCTCAATCCGGACGGCAGCCCGCAACGGGGCTCGCGGCGCGATATCCCGACACCCTGGACGATCTTTTGCGAAGTGCTGCAGTTGCCCAGGCTGATGCCGCGGCATCCCCGATTCCGCAGTTTCAACCGCCATCTCGAGCCCCTGCCGGGGGAGCCCGAGGTGGTGCCCGCGGTTTCCGGCGCCTGCATGCTGATGCGGCGTCAGGCGTTGTCGGAAGCGGGGCAACTCGACGATGGCTATTTCCTGCACTTCGAGGACCTTGACCTTTGCCTGCGCTTCGAGCAGGCAGGCTGGAAAGTCCTGTTCGCTCCCGCTGCCGTCGTCGAGCACACGCCCGGGGTTTGCAGCGCCGGCCACCCGCTGCGGGTGTCCTACGCCAAACACCGCTCGCTGATACGCTTCCTGCGCAAGCATTTCGCCGGCTACTATCCGTCGAGTTTCATGGCCTTGGTCTCGGCACTGATCATGACGCGCTTCGTGCTGATGATTCCCTCTGCCTGGCTGATGCGAAAGCGGCCGAAGGCGTCGGCGGGCGGGGTGAGGTGATCGCCCGGACAGGGTTCCTGCTCGTCGCCGTCGCGGTAGTGGCCGCGCCACTCACCATCGCGGCCTCGGCGCCGCCATTCCATACGGGCCTTTGGTATACGGCTGAGCCGGTCATGGCGGCCCTGCATGCGGTGGCCGCGGTGGCCGCGCTTGGCTTGGCCCTCAGCTTCGCCGCCGGTGCCGCGCGCGTGCGCGTTTGCCTGGGCCAATCGCTGGTGCTGTTGCCCCTCGCAATGGCTGTCTGGAGCAGCCTTTGGTTGCCGGCGGCGAAATTTCCGGGATTGACGTGGCTGGGCACGCCGGAATTCGGGCAAGGCATCGCCTGGCATCTGGATCTCGCGATCCTGGTCGCCGCCGGCATGTTCGCCATGCGGCGCCCGGCGCTGCGTCGTGCCATCGGCTGGGTAGCCCTTGTCGCCATCGCCCTGACCGCGGCCAGCATGGCGCCCGGCCTTGGCGAGCACGACTTCGCGCCTTTCATGTTCGCCGACAGCATTGCCTTCTATGGCTTGTTCGGCGCGCCGCTGCTGCTTGCCACCCTCGCCCCGCGCCGGCTCGTCTGGCGCCTTGCCATCATCGCCTTTGCCGGCGCCGTCATCGTCCTGTCGGGCAACCGCAGCGCCATACTCCTGATGCTGGCGGCGCTGCCACTGAGTCTGGTTGCCTGGCGATTGGCGGCCAACCCGGCCCGACTGAGGCTATTGGCCGCGGCCGCAGCCGTCGCGGCGCCGCTCGTCGTCAGCGCCGCGGTCTGGTGGATCGGCGCACAATTCGCCGAGACCAGCCTGTGGTCCCGGGCGCTGCATCTGGGTGTTGTCGGCGCGGCGCTCGCGGACGCTCCCGGCCTGCTCCTGGGAGGCGGTGGCTGGGGGCATTACGCCGAATGGCAGATCGCCAATATGCCGCTCGATGTCATCGACCTGGTCGCCCCGCCGACCGACGCCGGCGGCGCGAGCTGGGATGCGACACACGGTCAAATGCACTTCCAGAGCCATAATTTTCTGACCGAAGGCGTCCTCTCGGCAGGCTTGCCGGGGATGCTGATGGCCTGGGCGTTCCCGGCGGCGCTGCCGCTTTTCGCACGCCGCCGGCGCCTGGTCGAGGCATCGGTCCTGGGCGTGGTCACGGCCGCCATGTTCACGGTCTGGGCACCCGGCGCCGGTGTCGTTCCTCTCATCGCGCTTGCGACCGCAGCGCTTGCCGGACCCGGCCGCTGGCGCCCGCCTCGCTTCCTGGCCGTGCTGGCCATGGTGGCAGCCATGGCTAGCTCGATCGCGGCGGCTATTGTCGTTGCCGGCGATGCGGCCCCGGCCTGGCGGGCGGCCATGGCCAACCGCGATCCTGGCGCCGCACCTTTGGCGTCGGCGCTCGGCGATCACGGCCGTGGCGGCATCTACCTGGCGACGCTCTATCGCAGCCATGCCGTGGATGTCGCGAATGCCGTGGCCACGGGCGAGTCCGTGCCGGAAACCATGGTGGTCCGATTGGAAAGCTATGCCAGTGCCAGCGACGACCGCCGGAGCCGCGGCGCCAGCTTGCGCCTGGCCATCGCCGATCTATTGGTGACGGGCGAATTGGTGTTGGCCTTGGCGGAGGATCCGGCGCTTGCCCCCCTGGCTGCTGCCCGGGCGGCCGGCTGGAAGGACCGTTTGCGGCATTTTCTCGACCGCGCGCCCGGGCGCGACGATATGGCCGCGACGTATATGGGCTGGGCTTTCGGGCAGGGCGACGAAGGGTCGGTGGCCGAGATTGCGGCGCTCTTGCTGGCTCATGACGCCGAGTCCCCCATCGGGCTATGGTATTCGGGCGGGGTCATGATGGGCGAGACCGCTACCGCCGCCGCCGGCTTCGCGCGCATGCGCCAGGCGCTCGAGCTCGGCGTGGAAAGGCGCATGGCCGTCGATGCGGGCTTGGCCGAACAGATTCGCTCGGCGCAGATTGACGGGAAACAGCAATAGATGGCAAGCCGACAGCCCGGTCTCGGCGAGCTCGAAGTGCTGCCCCTTTTTCGGGTGGCGCGGGTTCCGATCTACGTGACCCGGCGGCGCAGCCGTCTGCTGCTGTTGCTGCTGCTCGCGATCGATATCGCCTTCGTTGCCGCGCATCTGGCCGCGGCCTTGCCCAACCTCGACATGGCGCTGATCGCCAACGCACCCTGGGCCTGGACCCTGCTCAAGCTTGCGGCGAGCGGCGCGCTTGCCGCCCTCATGCTGACAGCACACCCGCCCGACCGGACACCGGGGCTGTTCTGGCGGCTGGCCGCGGCTGTGCTTGCGGCATTGGTGCTGGCGGAGGCGGCGCAATTGCATGGTTTCTGGGCGACCGGCGTGGCACCGCTGGTCTTCGGCGTGGAGGCACCGCAGCTGTACGGTATGATCAGCCGGCTGCTGCCCCTCGAGATCGTCGTGCTTGGCGGCGTCGCCGCGTCGGCCCGGCACTCGCCTGGAGCGGTGGCCGGTTTCGCCCTGGCGGGCCTGGCCTTTGCCGCCGCGGAGAGCCGGGTGCCGGCGGTTATTGTCGAGGCTCTCGACGACCGCTTTGCTATCGAGACACTGGCCACGGCATGGCAGGGCGGTCTCGACAGCCTCGCCACGAGCCTGTTGCTGGCGGCGATAGCCTTCGCCATGCGCGACCGTCAGGCGGTGTCCGTGCGTTACGTCTACCGCGGAAGTTAAGCGAAGGGCAGGCCGGCCAGGCGCGCGATGGCGGGTTCGATGACCGCGCCACAGGCAAGCCAGACCGGCAGGGCCGCCGGCCAGCGCCCGCCCGGCGGCACCAACCATATCGAGGCCGCAAGGCAAAGCGGCGCCGGCAGCCACGCCCACAACGGCAATGGCGTTTGAGCCAACCCGACGATCAGGGCGGCCAGGCCTGCCAGGGCGATGCCGATGGCCAGCCAGGCGCGGGGCGTCACGGTGCCTCTGCCGTCATCGGATTGCGAGAGGGCGGCACCGAGACAAGCGCCGGCAAGCGCCGAGACGCTGTTGACCAGGATATCGCCGAGGCCGAAATAGCGCTCGGGCCGGATGCCCTGGACGAGCTCGTCGTGCACGCCGAGCAATGCCGCGACCAAGGCCGCCATTGCCAGCAGCGCCGTGCCGCCAATCCGTCCGCCGAGCGCTTGGCGCACCACCAGGGCCAGCAAGGCGTATTGGAAGACATGCACGCGCTTGGCGGGGAAGGCAGGGTCGGCCAGCAGCAGGCCCGCCAGAGCCAAGATTACGGCGACGACGAGCCAGGCGGCGGTCCTGCGCGGATGCATGCGCATGGGCCGGGACAGGCGAGCCGCCGCAATGCCGAAAAGCAGCAGTGCCAGCGTCGGCGGCAGCATCTTCAAAGTCGCGGCAGGCACGCGTTCCGTCAGCCAGAGCCAGGGGGCGAAGGCGCCGCTATAGGCGGCTGTCAGGGCAACGGCCAAAGCGGCCCAGGCCGCCTCAGCCCGCGTCGGTGTCTTCATGGCAGGGAATAGCGGGCGCGCAAGCTCTTCCAGTCACGCCGCCAGCAGCAGGTGTGATCGAAGCCGTCGACCACCACCAGGCGGGCCGCACTGCTGCCGGGCAGGCGTGCGAGATAGGAGCGGGCGACAAGCGCCGGCACCACATCGTCGTCGCCACCGACCAGATGGATTTGCGGCACCTCTGCCAGGGCCGCCGCCGAGTCGGCGGGGTTGCGCGAGCCGGGCATGGCGGAAATGTCGTGGTGCGCCGTCCAGGCGGCATGGTCGAGCGGCGCCACGATCGTGGTCAGGGCGACCACGTCGCCGCGCGCCGCGGCAACCAACGCCGCAATGGCGCCGCCGCCCGAATAGCCCACCAGCTCGACTTCGCTGGCGCCGAGCACTGCCCGGTAATGGTCGACCGCGGCACTGGTCGCCGCGATAACCTCGGGCGCGAAGCGCCGCGAGGCCCAATAGCGCGGGTGGCAAAGCGCGGGATCCTGCCGCGCCGCGTATTGGCAGGGCCGGGCGAGGTAGACCACCAAGGGCCGCTCGTCGCGAATCGCGAGCTGCAGGCCCATGGGGTCGAGCGGCGTCGGGTCGGGCGACAGGGTGAAACGGTTGGTCCAGGCCTGGCCGTCACCTTCGACATAGACCACCAGCCTGCTGCCGGCGCCGCGGCGGCCCTTATAGGCGCTATACAGCGTGAAGGCCCCGGCGGGGATGCGGGCGGTCTCGAAGCCCGCCTCGCTGGCCAATCTCAGGGCGCGTGAGCGGCCATCCTCAAACAGTGTCGACGGCGCCGCACAGGCGCCAAGCAGGGCCGCCAGCACCAATAGAAACGGGGCCCGGCGTTGCCGCCGGACCCCGTTTAGGAACGAGGGTGTCACTCGCGGATCAGAACTTGATGCGCAAGTTGCCCGAGACACTCGTGGAGTCGAAGTTGTCGCGGGCCACATGGGTGGTGCCTTCGATGCCGCCGCTCACCCGGTCGCTGAGGGCGAAGCGCACGCCGCCACCGAAGTCGACGCCGGAGCGGTCGTTGGCCGGCGTGGCCTGACCGGCACCCACCTGTACCTTGGTGAGCTGGGCGTCATAGACATAGGTGGTGGTGAGATAGGGCTGCACCTTGCCGAGGTCGTAGCCCACCGTGCCGCCGATACGGATGCTGCCGACGGTCACGTCACGCTCGCCGTTAATAGTGGTGTCGGACTCGGTGAAGCCGTCCTGGGACTCACGCGTGTAGGAATAGCCGAGGCGGCCGGTCAGCAGGATCTTGTTGACGCTGTAATAGCCGTTCACGGCGCCGGCGACGAACCAGCGGTTGGATTCGAAGCCGCCCGTCACGGTCGTGCCGAGGGCGTTGGTCCGCCGCAGATCGTAGTCGACGAAGCTGTAACCCGCGCTCACATCCATGGTGAAGTAGCGGTTGAGCACATACCCCGCATAGGGCGCGATGGTCCAGCCGTTCGAGCTCACGTTACCGGTGTTGAAGGTGGTATCGATGTCTGCCGATTCGTAGCCGAGCGCGACGCCGGCGAGGAAGCGGTCGTTGAACTGGTAGTCGCCGCCGAACATCATGTTGAAGACGTCGCCGTCGTAAGCCGTCGAAACGAGGTCATCCTCAAGCCCGGTCCAGCCGCCGGTCACCCAAACGCCCAAGCGGCCATCGCCGCCGCCGGCCGACATGCCGTCTCCGAGGCCCATCTCATCGTTCAGCGCCGCGACCATGTCGCCGTTGCCGCCCTGGTCAGTTATGACCTGTGGCGCCAGAAAACCGCCGACACGAGTGCCAAGATTACCCACCGTCACGGTGCTGGACGTCGACACGATGGCCGTGCTTGTCGTGGTGGTAGACGCCTGCTCGGTCGTATTCGTGGGATTGGTCGTTACCGCGAAGGCCGGTTGCGCGAATACCACCGCCACCGCCACCGCCAAAACCGGAGTAATTCGCTTCATTGATCGGGCCCTCGTTCCTGTGTTCCTGTTCGACACCGTCGCGCACGCCACGCGCACTCGTATGTAACATAGCTTCCACCGAGCCAGCGACAATTGGCGGTCGCCCGAGAGCGCGGGCGCCCCTCTACTCTGCTACCTGATACGCGCCGTAACAGTCAAATGATTCCGCCTCTTTGCGCAGGGCAGCGGCGAGCTTACCACAGGCTTTGTTGCAGAATTGCCACAGCCCATCGAAAGCAACGGCTGGCGCTTACTGCTCCGGTGTCTGTGGCGTTTCGGGCGCGTCGGCGCGCGTCCTCTCCTGGCCCTGCGCCACGGCATCGGCAATTTGTTTGCTGGTCTGGCCCGCAATCGCCCTGTCGACGGCCGGTGTCACCACCTGTGGAGCGGCCGGGGTCTGGGTATCCGCGGCCGCCGATCCCACGAGCAGGAAAGCGGTCGCGAGTGCGGTGGAAATGGCAAGTTTCATGCGAAATTCCCTATATCTTTAGACGCGAGCGCCACAGTGCATCCATCGTGGTTTCGGCAATTATACTAGGAATATCCCTAATGATAAAGGCTGCGGCTCGGCGTGCCGTTGCGCCGGCTCAGCGTTCCTCGTCCAGCACGGCCTGATCGGCACCGACGCTGGGGGCGGCAACCACCGTTTCGTCATTGCGAAACGATTCCGCCACTGGCACGGCGGCGGCGGTCACCGTTTTATCGTCAACGCTGACCTTGCGCCGAAAGAGGCCGCGGCCACGAAACTGCGGATCCGACAAGGCGTGTTGCAAATCGTTGATGACCGATGCGCACAAGGTGCGATTCTCGAAGGTATCGCGCCAATGACGGGCAGGTTTGGCGGCGATGAGCGCCGCCAGGGCCCGCTGCGTCGCCTCCGGATCGCGCTTGTCATCGCGCAGGCTTTCCTCCAGGTCGAGCCGCTCGCACAGGTTTTCCCAATGGCGGTCGTCGAGGGCCGCCACGGCGACATATTCGCCGTCCGCCGTGGGATAGATGCGGTAGCGGGGCGAGCCGCCGGTCAGGGTCTCGCCGCCCGGCGTCGGCCAGTGGCCGCTCGCCTCGGCCCGGCCGATCGCCCAATAGGCGGGCCCGAAGAGGCTGTCGCAGACGGCGATGTCGAGATAACAGCCTGCGCCGGCCTGATCGCGCTGGTGCAAGGCGAAAAGGATATTGATGGCCGCCGGCATGGCGCCGCCCACCCAATGGGCGAGACCGCCGAGGGGCAGCGTCGGCCTGCCCGCGGCATCGCCGGCAAGACGCAGCAGCCCGGTCATGCCGAGATAGTTCAGGTCCTCGCCATATTCGCCGGCCCGCGGGCCGCTCTGCCCCCACCCGGTCAGGGAGCAATAGATGATGGCGGGATTGACCGCCTTGGCGGCTTCATAGCCGAGCCCCACCTCCTCGAGCCGCCCGGGGCGCAGGCCTTCGACGAGCACGTCGGTCCGGGCAATACGCTTGACCAGGGCGTCGATTGCGTTCGAATCGGCGAAATCGGCGACGACGCTGCGCTTGCCCCTGTTGAGCAAGGCGAATTCGAGCCCTACCTCACCCAGCTTGGGCTCGCGTGAGCGCAACGGCTCGCCGCCCGGCGCCTCGACCTTGACTACGTCGGCGCCGGCCTCGGCCAAAACCAAGGTTGCCAGCGACACCGGGATGGTGCCGCCGAATTCGAGAACCTTGATGCCATCGAGAGGCTGCATGCTACAGACAGTAGCCACATGCAAGCTTTTGTAAAGTGACGACAAAGGCCGCGACGCGCGCCGGGAGGGAGCGCGCGCCGCGGCTAGTCGAACGCCTCTTCCCAGGTGCCTTGGGTTGCGGCGCGTGCGTATTCGGTGGCCCGGTTCTCGAAGAAATTGGTGTGCTCGGCACCGTTGAGGATGTCTTCGAGCCAGGGCAGTGGGTTGTGGTCGATCCGATAGATCGGCTGCAAGCCGAGCTCGACAAGGCGGCGGTCGGCGATATAGCGGATGTACAGCCCGACCTCCTCGGGCCCGAGGCCGGCCACGGGTCCGAGCTCGAAGGCGCGCGCGATAAAGGCGTCTTCGTGGTCGACCACCGTGGCGCAAATGCGATAGAGGTTGCGCCGCAGGGCATCGGTCCAGATGTCGCTGTTCTCGTCGATGAAGGTGCGGAACAGGCGGATCATGGACTGGGTGTGCAGGCTTTCGTCGCGCACCGACCAGGACACGATCTGGCCCATGCCTTTCATCTTGTTGAAACGCGGAAAGTTCAGCAGAATCGCAAAGCTTGCGAACAATTGCAGCCCTTCGGTAAAGGCTCCGAAGGCGGCCAGGGTGGTGGCGATATCGGCTCGGCTGTCACAGCAGAACTGCTGCATGAAGTCGTATTTGTCCCTCATCTCCTTGTAGTGGAGGAAGGCGGAATACTCAGTCTCCGGCATGCCGATGGTGTCGAGCAGATGGGAATAGGCGGCAATATGCACTGTCTCCATATTGGAGAACGCCGCCAGCATCATCTGGATCTCGGTCGGTTGGAACACCCGTGAGTAATGCTTCATGTAGCAATTGTTGACCTCGACATCCGCCTGCGTGAAGAAGCGGAAAATCTGGGTCAGCAGATTGCGCTCGGCAGCGTCGAGGTTGCGGTGCCAGTCCTTGACGTCATCGGCCAGAGGCACTTCCTCGGGCAGCCAGTGGATGCGCTGCTGCGTCAGCCAGGCGTCGTAAGCCCAAGGATAGCGGAAGGGCTTGTAGACCGGGTTGGGCGTGAGCAGGCTCATGAGCGTGAGGCCATCATTGGCATGCCAAGCACTCGTCATCGTCATCGTACAGCGGGAGCGCCGCGGCCCGGGCCCGCACGGGCCGCAGGTCGGCCACCACATCGGCCCGCTGCAGGGACTTGGAGCGGCAGTAATAGAGGCTCTTGACGCCCTTGGCCCAAGCCCGCAGATGGAGGCGGTGCAGGTCGCGCTTGTGGATGTCGGCGGGCAGGAACAGGTTCAGGGACTGCGACTGGCAGATATAGGGCGTGCGATCGGCCGCCAGGTCCACCAGCGCCCGCTGGTCGACCTCGAAGGCGGTACGGAAAACCGCTTTGTCGTCGTCGTCGAGAAAATCGAGATGCTGCACCGAGCCCTCGTGCGCCGTGATCGAGGACCAGGTCTCGTCCGTATCCCGGCCGAGCTCTGCGAGGCGGTGCTCGAGATAGCGATTGCGCACGCTGAATGAGCCCGACAGGGTCTTGTGCGTGTAGCTGTTGGCCGCCAACGGCTCGATGCCTGGCGAGGCGCCGCCGCAGAGAATGGAAATCGACGCCGTGGGCGCAATGGCGAGCTTGTTGGAGAAGCGCTCGGCGATGCCGAAGTCCGCCGCATCGGGGCAGGCGCCGCGCTCCTTGGCGAGGCGCGCCGAGGCCGCATCGGCCTGGTCGCGCAAGCCGGCGAAGATGCGCTTGTTCCAGACCTTGGCCATGACCGAATCGAGCGCCACGCCCTTGCCTTGCAGGAAGGAGTGGAAGCCCATCACGCCGAGGCCGACGCTGCGCTCGCGCATGGCCGCATAGCGGGCGCGCGCCATGCTGTCCGGCGCTCGCGCGATGAAATCCTCGAGCACGTTGTCGAGAAAACGCAGCACGTCCTCGATCAGCATCGGGTGGTCCGCCCAGGCCTCGTAGGTCTCGAGATTGAGCGACGACAGGCAACAGACCGCGGCGCGGGCATTGCCGAGGCGGTCGATGCCCGTGGGCAGGGTGATCTCGCTGCACAGGTTCGAGGTCTTGACGCTGAGCCCGGCGAGCTTGTGGTGCTCGGGCACGACGCGATTGACGTGATCGACGAACAGCAGATAGGGCTCGCCCGTCTCGATGCGCGCCGTGAGGATGCGGATCCAGATCTCCCGCGCCGAGACGCGCCGCACCACGGCGCCGCCCAGGGGGCCGGTCAATGGCCATTCGTCGTCGGCCTCGACCGCGCGCATGAAGGCGTCGGGTATCACCACGCCGTTGTGCAGGTTGAGCGCCTTGCGGTTGGGATCGCCGCCGGTGGGCCGGCGGATCTGGATGAACTCCTCGATCTCCGGGTGGCTCACCGGCAGATAGACGGCGGCACTGCCGCGGCGCAGGGAGCCTTGCGAGATGGCCAGCGTCAGCGCGTCCATCACCTTGATGAAGGGGATCACGCCCGAGGTCTTGCCGTTGGCGCCGACACGCTCGCCGATCAAGCGCAGATTGCCCCAATAGCTGCCGATGCCGCCGCCACGCGCGGCCAGCCAGACATTCTCGTTCCATAAGCCGACGATGCCTTCGAGACTGTCGTCGGCCTCGTTGAGAAAGCAGGAAATCGGCAGGCCACGCTCGGTGCCGCCATTGCTCAGGATCGGTGTCGCCGGCATGAACCAGAGGTTGCTTATATAGTCATAGAGCCGCTGGGCATGGGCACTGTCATCGGCGAAATGGGTGGCCACGCGCGCGAACAGGTCCTGCGGCGCCTCGCCGGGCAGCAGGTAACGATCGGCCATCACGGCCTTGCCGAAGCGCGTGAGCAGGCGATCGCGGCCGGGATCGGTGCGCACCCGCACACCGCCTTCGCGCTGCACCACATTCATCATGGCGTCTTGATGCCGCAAGCCCGTCTCCCCGCGCACCCATCCACAGGCTGTGGATAATTCTTTGTGGATAACCCCAACATATTGGGGCTGTTATGGCCAAAGCCATACCATATCTATCCGCATGTGGAAAGCGTGGCGTGTGCCGCTCAGGCCTCGCCGCCGAGCAGCGCACGCAGCATGCCGGGCTCGGCGAGGGCACTCGAGGGCAGCGCACGGGCAATGGTTCCGCGCTGCATCACCAGCGCTGTCTCGGCCACGTCGGCGGCGAAAGTCAGGTTCTGTTCGACCAGCAGGACCGCTGGCGCCTCGGGGCCTCGCAGTCCGGCCAGGACACCGACCAGGTCGGCCACCACCGAAGGCTGTATGCCTTCCGAAGGCTCGTCGAGCAGTAACAGCCTCGGGCTGGCGCAAAGTGCCCGCGCGGTGGCGACGATCTGCTGTTCGCCGCCGCTGAGTGCGCCACCGGCCCGGCCGAGCAGGCTGCCGATCACCGGAAACAGCGCCACGACCCGATCGATGGCCGCGCCCGCCTCCCCATCCGAGCGGCAACCCATGCGCAAGTTGTCGCGCACGCTGAGCGCCGGGAACAGCTCTCGGCCCTGCGGCACATAGGCGATACCGGCGCGGCTGCGGCGATGGGCCGGCCAGCGCGTGATGTCTTCGCCGTCGAGCAGGAGCGTGCCGGCGCTGGCCGGCAACAGCCCCATCAGGGCCTTGACCAGTGTGGTCTTGCCGCTGCCATTGGCGCCGACCACGGCGAGCCGTTCGCCGGGGGCCAGCGTAAGGCTCACCCCGCGCAGCACGGGGATGCGGCCATAGGCGGCGCCAAGACCGTCAACGACCAGCATGGCCGTCACCCAGATAGGCCTCGCGCACCCGCGCGTCCGCCAGCACATGATTCGCCGGGCCCTCGGCCAGCAGGCGGCCGCGGTGCATGACCGTGACGACGTCGGCGATGCTGGCGACAAAGCGCATGTCGTGCTCGACCACGACCAAGGCATGCTCGCGCGCCAGCTCGCGTACCAGCGCCGCCACGCGCTCGATTTCGCCTTCGCTCATGCCCGCCGTGGGCTCGTCGAGCAGGATCAGCGCAGGGTCCTGCATCAGCACCATGGCAAGCTCGACCAACTGGCGCTGCCCGTGGGCCAGGGTGCCGACCAGGCGCGGCGCCAGCGCGCCGATATCGAGGCGTGCCAGCATCTCGGCCAGGGCGGTGTCGAGGGCGCGGCCGCGCAGCCGGCGGCGGCCGGCCAGCCAGAGCGATTCGCGTACCGCCAGGGCGTCGAACACGGCCGGCACCTGCATCTTCAGCCCGACACCGGCGCGGGCAATGGCGACCGTGCCGGCGCCGGCGATGTCGCGGCCGGCAAAACGGATGCTGCCGCCACTCGGCGCGAGCTGCCCGGTCAGGCATTTGAAGAAGGTGCTCTTGCCGGCGCCGTTGGGGCCGATCAGGCAGCGCAGCTCGTTGGCACGAAGGCTGAATTCGAAGCCGTCGAGCGCGGCGACACCGCCGAAATGCCTGCTCAGGCCCGCGACAACCAGCAGGGGCGCGGTCATCGCCGAAGCCGCCCGACAAGCGCGCTCAGCGCCGGCCAAAGCCCGCGCGGCAGCAGCAACACGAAGAGGATCAACACAGCCCCCAGGACGAGGTTGGGATCGAGCCGGGCCAGCGCCGGATGCACTTGCGCCAATGTGCCGAGCCAGGACATCAGGGCCTGCACCACGACGGCGCCGAGAATCGGCCCGAACAGGCTTCCCAACCCGCCGACGATGACCCAGATGATCACCTGGGCGGTGGTCGCCAGGCTGAACAGCGCCGGGCTGATGAAGACCGAGTTGGCGAAGCCCACCCCGGCAATGCCGGCAATGGCGCCGCCGATGGTAAACAGCAACAGCTTGTGCCGGCGCGCGTCGTAGCCGAGCAGCTCGGCGCGCCGCGGGTTCTCGCGGATCGCCACGGCAACGCGCCCGAAGCGCGAGCGCAGCAGCCACAGGCAAGCCAGGTAGCACAGCAGCAATGCGCCGAGCACGGCGCGAAAGATCGCCTCCGGCGAGAGCGCCAGCGCGGCATCGAACGGGGCGTTGAGGAAAGGCGTCGCCGGTATGCCGTTGAAGCCGCCGAGGCGGGCTGAGCCGATGGCATATTCCGGGCCCGAGGTGCTATTGGCGAGCTTGAAGAGGATCAGCGAGACGGTGAGCGTGACGACCCCGAGATAGACATCGCCGAGGCGGCCGTAGAAGAGGAAATAGCCGAGCGCGGCGGCGAACAGAGCGGGCGTCGCGACGGCCAGCGGCACGGCCCAGGTGGTGTCGCCGAAATTGATCGCCGCCACCGCATAGGCATAGCCGCCGAGGCCGAAGAAGGCGGTCTGGCCGAGGCAGAGGATACCGCCATAGCCCCAGACCAGGCCGAGGCTGAGGGCGAGGGTCGCCATGGCGGCCCAGATGGTGGCGTTGATCACCGTATAGAGCTGGGCCTGGCCCGGCAGCAGCACGATCAAGCCCAGGCCGAGGGCGACGACCAGCCCATGCCCGAGCCAATCGCGCATCAGACGCCGCCGCGGAAAAAGCGCCCGCTGATGCCTTCCGGCATCAGCCGCAGCAGGATGATCGCCGCCAGCAGCAGCGCCACCTCGCCGATCACCGGATTGGCGAGAAAGCTCACGGCGCTGTTGATGCTGCCGAGCAGCCCCGACGCGGCTACCGTGCCGCCGACCGCCGCCGCACCGCCGGCGATCACCGTGATGAAGGCCTTGGCGACATAGGCCGCGCCGATGGTCGGCACCACGCCCGAGAGCGGCGCCAGCAGGCCACCGGCGAGACCGCTGAGCGCCGCACCCAGCGTGAAGGTGACGGCATAGACCCGGTCGCGGTCGCTGCCGAGGGCTTCGGCCATATCGGGGTTCTGCATGGTCGCGCGCGCCACCAGGCCGGCGCGGCTGCGCGCCAAGCCGAGGTAGAGCAGGACGACGACGGCAGCGGCGAAACCGATCAGCGCCAATTCGTAGGCGGCCATGCTGAATTCGCCGATGCTCACCGCGCCGAGCGGTGCCGAGACGCCGCGGGTGGTATTGCCGAACAGCGTCGTCACCAGGCCGATGAGGAACAGGCTGAGGCCCCAAGTGGCGAGCAGCGTGTCGGTGCGGCGGTCATAGAGGTGGCGGATCAGGAGTCGCTCCACCACATAGCCGACGGCGCCGACCACAAGCGGTGCGACGACCAGCGCCGCAAGCCACAAGTTCAGACCCTGGTTATGGCTGAGAATAGTGGCATAGCCGCCGAGCATGAGGAACTCGCCATGGGCGAGGTTGATCACGCGCATCATGCCGAAGATCAGCGCCAGGCCGGCGCTCATCAGCACCAGCGCAGCAACCGCGCTCGCCGCCTGCAGAAAGACCGCCGCGGCCAGATCCATGGGTGAAACCTCTAGAGGTCGACGTCGATGTCGTACATCGTGGTGTCGGCGGGGTTTGCGACCAGGTCGCAAACTGCCGCCGTATCGGCCGGCGGCTGCTCGCGATAGCTCTCCAGCACCTTGAAGGCGCCGCCCTCGACCTCACCCAGATAGACATTCTGGATGGTGTGATGGGTTGGCGCATCGATGGTCACGGTGCCGCTCGGGCCAGCCATGCTGATCCCCGTCTCCAATGCCTCTATCACCGGCATGCGATCCGCCGTGCCCGCCTGTCGTACCGCCTCGGCCCACAGCAGATAGGCATCGTAGGAGCGCATGGCGAGCTCGTTGACCGCAGGCGTTTGCTCGCCATAGCGCGCGCGCAGGCGGCCCAGGAAGTCGCGATTTGCCGGCGTATCGAGCTCCTCGAAATAGCCGTAACAGGCGACGATGCCGTCGCTTTCCTCGGCCGACAGCACGCGGTGTTCGTTGCCCACGCCGAAAGTGGTCGAGGCCAGCGGGATCTCGCCTTTCATGCCGGCGGCCGCCCACTGGCGATAGAACGACATGTGGGCGCCACCGACCAGTACCGAGACCACCATGTCTGGCTTGGCTGCCTGGATCTTGCGGATGGTGGGGCCGAAATCCGTGACATCGAGGGGGAAGAAATCCGTTGCGATGGCGTCGCCGCCCGCTTCCTGGGCGAACTTGCGCACCCAGCGCGCCGTGATCTGGCCGTAATTGTAGTCCGCGGCGAGCGTATAGATGCGCTTGCCCCAGCGCTCCATGATGTGGGGCACCAGCTTGGCCACGGTCTGGGCCGGCGTGGTGCCAGTGCAGAAAATGTTGCGGTCGCAGGCGCCGCCCTCATATTGCGTGTTGTAGAAATAAAGGGTGCGATAGCGTCCGAGCAGCGGGCGAATCGCCTCGCGCGAGGCGCTGGTGATACCGCCATGGACGCTGGCGACCCGGTGCCGTGTCGCCGCCTCTGTCGCGAATTGGGTATAGAGCTGGAGGTTCGACTGGGCATCGAACAGCAGCAGCTCGACCGGCTCGCCGAGCAGGCCACCTGTAGCGTTGGTCTCTTCGACCGCAAGGCGCATGCAGTCGATCATCGGCCTGCCGTAGATATCCAGCCCGCCGGAGCCGTCGAGGATGCCGGCAACTTTCAGACCCGGCGCTTGTGCCTGAAGAATACCCGGGAATCCCAAAGCGGCAGCGCTACCTGCAGCGCCGCCGACAAACTGCCTGCGTGAGAGTGTCATGATTTCCGCTCACTGATTCGTGCGATATGCGGAACCTAATCAATCCGTGGCTGGATTCCAACCTTTTGGCGACGCTGTGCCTCGCTGCAATTCCTGATAGACTGTACCGCCGACATGACCAGCGACGTCACGCCAAGCGAACAGGGTCACGATGAACTGACCCACAACATGATCCTGCCGGTGCTCGCCATGGCGGCCATCGGGTTGGTGGTCATTGTCACGCTCATTTTCCTGGCCGCGCGCTGGCAGGATACGGGCGCAGCCGATCGCGCCATCCGGGTTGCCGCGACCCTGCTGCAGCAGGTTGGAGACGACCTTGGGCGCACCGTTGCCGACCATGCGCGGCGCGAGGAGTTGCAGCGGCAT
>CAZVDW010000409.1:0-2461 GCA_964625645.1 uncultured Rhodospirillaceae bacterium | reverse complement strand
CGCGAAAGATGCATCGCCGCGCTCGGCGGCATAGACGCGCGAATATTCACCGTCGAGCGCCATGCGCGCCGCGGGCGTCAGCATATAGGCGCCTTGCGCCTCAACCACCCGGCCTTTTTCGAGCGCCTGTGTCAACACATCGGCAACCGCGCTTTCTTCCAATCCGGATACAGCGGCCACGGCCTCTGCCGTGCCATGTTTCTTGATGGCGACGCCATGCAATACAAGGTGCAAATCAGTCGGCGGCATTCATCGCCTCGTCCGCAATCAATCTCTGTTTCACTTCGCGGCGGAGGATTTTGCCCGCCGCGTTTTTGGGCAGCTCCGGCCAGATATTGATTCCCTTGGGGCGCTTGTAATCGGCCAATTGTTCCTTGCAGGCAGCCGCGAGCTCAGCCATGTCGAGGCCGGCCCGGCCGGAAACGACGGCATGCACCCGGTCGCCCCATTTCTCATCGGGCAGGCCGACCACGGCCGCCGCGACCACGCCGTCGCAGGAGATCAGCACATCCTCGACCTCGCGCGGATAGACGTTGTAGCCGCCGCTGATCAGCATGTCGTTCTTGCGGTCGAGAATGTAGAAGAAGCCGTCTTCATCCATTGTTCCAATATCGCCGGTGTGCAGCCAGCCGCCGCGAAACACCTCCGCCGTCGCCTCGGGGCGGTTCCAATAGCGCGCCATGGTCTGCGGTCCGCGGCACACGATCTCGCCTTTTTCGCCGACGCCCAAGGGGTTGTCATCGTCATCGAAGATGGCGACTTCCACCGTGGTGAACGGCCTGCCGCAGGAACCGGTGCGGCCATGATCCTCGGGCTGCAGGCAGGTGATCACCATCGGCGATTCCGCCTGGCCGTAGGTCTGGGCGAAAACATTGCCGAAGCGCTCGATGGCGCGGTCGAGAAGCGCCGGCGCGATCGACGAGGCGCCGTAACAGATGCGGCGAAACCGATGCGCGTCCGGGGCGCCCGCCGTGCGCTCGAGAATAATCGAAAGCATGGTCGGCACGAGGAAGGTATGGCTCGGCTTTTCGCGCTCGGCGAGAGCGACAAAAGCCTCCGCGTCAAATGCCGGCAAGACGAGATTGCGTGCGCCGCGCGTCAGGGTGGGCAGGAAAAACGCCCCGCTCGCATGGCCGATAGGCGCGGCATGGAGAAAGCTGTCGCCGCGCTGAATGTCGGGGACGAGATCGACCAGGAAAGCAGACAATTCGGCAAGCTCGCCGCGCGTGGTCAGCGTCACCGCCTTGGGCTCTCCGGTCGTGCCGCCGGTATAGCCGAGGCGGAGCGGCGCATCGAGATCGCGATCGACCCGGCATGGCGTATCGGCGCCGTCTCTGATCAGGCCCTGCAACTCATGCGCGTCGATCAGCAGTTCCGCTTCAAGCTCCGTTTCGCCGGCGCAAATAAGCGCCCGGGCGCCGCTGTCGGCGAGCTTGTAGCGGTGGTCTGAGAGCGCCTCGCGCACATGCAGGGGCACGCGCACCAGACCCGATTTAGCCAAGGCATAATAAACGATCAGGCACTCGATGCCGTTGGGCAGCAGAATAGCGACCCGGTCACCGGCAACCAGCCCCCTGGCCAGCAGGGCATTGCCGAGACGATCGGTGGCCGCGTCGAATTCGCCAAAGCTCAGGCTGCGCTCTTCTTCGACCAAAGCGGGCGCATCGCCATACATGCGCGCCGCCCGGCGTATGAGCTCACCGATTTGCATCGCTAATTCCAGTCTTCAGGGATCAAGCCAGATCCGAGCGCTTGAGCCCGGCTCCCTTGCCGGCAAGGTTGCGCGAGCGCGCCTGATCCGCCTTGTACATGTCGTCGGCGAGTGCCGTATGCGAATTATATTTGACCCAGGTCTCGTCGAGAAAACGATACTGATGCGCCGCCGGTTTGAACGCGCGGACGCTGGCGTTGAATTCCTCGAGCGTGAGCACGCCGCGGCTGGTCCGGTATCGGTCCTGCTTGCGCGGCAGGCAGGAATCGCCGGGATAGATCGGCCCGCAAGTCAGCGTGTAATCACCGCCATCCAGGATCGAATAGGGGATCGGCGTGTACATCCGCATCGGCCCGTCCGAATGCTGCATCATGGTGTATTCACTGACGCGCTGGCTCGGATGGGTCAACAGGCCGACCAGCTCGCCGAGGCAATCGCGGCTGTATTCATCGTTGAGCAGCGGGCGAAAACGTTCGGCGCGCTCGTCGATCAGCATCCAGTCCTCCATCTCATAGGTCCCGGCGATATGGGCGAGGTCCTTGCAGATAGCGAAATAGGTCACGGCGCCGGCATCGATCATCTGATCGCGCGACCAACCGGCGATGCGTTTCCACAATTTGGACGTCGCGTCCTTGCATTGCTCGTTGAGCTCGATGAATTTTTTCGTCAGCTCTTCCTTGCTGCCCATGCCGACCGGCTCATAGCCTTCGCTTAAGGGGTCCGAGGTGTAGAGGCCGACACCGCTGATAT
>CAZVDW010000408.1:0-9410 GCA_964625645.1 uncultured Rhodospirillaceae bacterium | reverse complement strand
TCACGCCGGTGCGCATTCTCAGCCATTCCCTCGGCGGCATGATCTGTCTGCGCTATGCCGGGCTCTACCCCGAGAGCGTCACGCGGCTGGTCTCGATCGAGGGCCTGGGGCCGTCGAAGAGGGTGATCGACGAAGCCATGGCGCACCCCCTCGACGAGCGCCTGCGCAAGTGGGTCGACGTGCTGCGCAAGATCTCCGGCCGCCTGCCGCGGCGTTATGCCAGTGTCGAGGAAGCCTGGCAGCGCATGCAGGCCGAGAATCCCCACCTTTCGCCTGAGCAGGCGCGCCATCTCACCGTCCACGGCGTCAACCAGAACGAGGACGGCAGCTTCTCCTGGAAGTTCGACAACTATGTCCGCGTCTTTCCGCAAACGGGCTTGAGCGAGGCGCAGGTGGCGGGCTTGTGGGAGCGCATCACTTGCCCGGTGTTGCACGTGCAGGGCACGGAAAGCTGGGCCAGCGATCCGGAAGCCGACGGTCGCGCCGGGCGCTTCCAGGATGCGCGCGTGGTGAATTTCGAAGGCGCCGGCCATTGGGCCCATCACGACCGCACGGAAGACTTCGTGGCACTCGTCAGAGACTTTCTGAAAGAATAAGGTTAGCTATGCAGACACGCAAGCTCGGGCGTTCCGGCCTGACCGTCTCCCGCCTGTGCCTGGGCACGATGATGTTCGGCGGGCAGACCGACGAGAAGACCTCGCGTCGCATCATCGACATGTCGCGCGATGCCGGCATCAACTTTCTCGACACGGCAGACGCCTACAATGGCGGCAAGTCGGAGCGTGTGGTCGGACGGGCGATCAAGGCAAACCGCGAGCATTGGGTGTTGGCCACGAAAGTCGCCCAGCCCAGGCATGCCAACAACCCGAACATGCGCGGCCTGTCGCGGCGCTGGATCAGCGAAGGGCTCGATGCCAGCCTCAAGCGGCTCGGGCTCGATCACGTGGACATCCTCTATTTTCACCGTGACGACCGCAGTGTGGCGACGGAAGAAGCGATCGACGCCGTGGCCACGGCCATTCGCGCGGGCAAGCTCCGCGCTTTCGGCCTCTCCAATTTCCGCGCCTGGCGCCATGCCGACGTGGTGCGGCTGTGCGATGCCATGGGTGCGCCGCGGCCGGTTGTCAGCCAGCCCTATTACAACGCGCTCAACCGTATGCCCGAGGTCGAAGTGCTTGAGGTCTGTGCGAATTACGACATGGGCGTGGTGCCTTACAGCCCCGTGGCGCGCGGCGTGTTGACCGGCAAATACGCCGCTGGCGCCGCGCCGCGCAAGGGCACGCGCGCCGGCCGTGCAGATGCGCGCATGATGCAGACCGAGTTCCGCGCGGAGTCGCTGGCCATCGCCGAACAGGTGGTGACCCACGCCAAGACGCGCGGTATGAGCCCGGTGCACTACGCCATCAACTGGGTGCTCGCCAATCCGTTAGTCACCGCAACCATCGTCGGCCCGCGCACCCTCTCCCACATGAAGGACTATCTCGGCAGCACCGAGCACGCCTGGACCGCCGAAGACGAAGCCCTCATCGCCGAACTGGTGCCGGCAGGGCACCCGTCCACGCCGGGCTATACCGATCCGGAATACCCGCTGATGGGACGGCCGGTGGAGGCTGGATGAATGCGCCGAAAGGGTGTAGTATTGCGGCCATGGATAAACAATTCCTTGCAATCGATTCAGAGCTATTAAAGCGCCTCGACGCTCTCGCGAATGCGCAAGGCCGTCCGCGCGATGAGCTGGCGGAGGCTGCGCTGCGCTGGTTCGTTGAGTGCGAGGAGCGCGACATGAAAGCCATTGAGGAAGGTATTCGTGAATTGGATGCCGGGAAATTCATTTCGCACGAGGACCTGATGGCGGAGTTGCGGGCACGAATTGCCGAGAAGACCCGTCACGCTGCTGAATGAAAGTCATTTGGGCGCCGAGTGCGCGCCGAGATCTTATCGAGATTGCCGATTTCATATCCGAGACGAACCCCATGGCGGCCATGGCTGTTCTCGATCGGCTGGAAGGCGCCGCAGAAAACCTTGCCGACTTTCCAAACGTCGGACGCCGTGGCCGCAAGGTCGGAACACGTGAGCTGTTCGTATCCGATTTGCCGTATGTCCTGATCTATCGGCCCTCTGGTGAACATGTCGAAATCATTCGCGCTTTGCACACGGCAAGATCGCGGCCGGATCGACTCTGAATAGCTCTCCGACACCCGCCTCCGGCGATTGCCGGGTGGCGTTGGGGCTGTCACACTCCTTAACTCGGAAGGGGGTATCATGGATTTCGGGTTTCATCTTGGCACGCGTGGCGTCGGCCAGACGCCGGACGGGTTGCGGCGGCTGGCGCAGCATCTCGAGGCGCATGGCTACGCCTATCTCGGACTCAATGATCATGTGATCATGACGGCGTCGGTGGCATCGTCCTATCCGTATAGCGAGAGCGGCGTCTGGCCGGCGGCCGATACCGGGACCTGCCTCGAGCAACTGGTGACGCTCGGCTATCTGGCGGCAGTGACCGAGCGGATTCGCCTGCTGACCTCGGTGATGGTGCTGCCCCACCGCGCGCCGGTGCTGGCGGCGAAGATGTTGAGCACGATCGACGTCTTGTCGAAGGGCCGTCTCACCGTTGGCGTCGGTGTCGGCTGGATGGCCGAAGAGATGGCCGCGCTGCAATCCCCGCTATACGCCGAGCGCGGCGCCGCGTCGGAGGAATACCTGGCGGCGTTCCGCTCGCTCTGGAGTGAGTCGGTGGCAAGCTATTCCGGCGACCACGTGTCGTTCGATGGCGTCCTGTTCGATCCCAAGCCGGTGCAACGGCCGCAGCCGCCGATCTGGGTCGGCGGTGAAGCCAAGGCAGCACAGCGCCGCGCCGCGACGCTCGGCGATGGCTGGTACCCGGTGATCGGCAATCCGCGCATAGCCCTGGATCGACCGCAGGCCTTTGCCGCGGCCTTGGCCGAGGTGCGCGGTCTTGCCGTGGCCCAGGGTCGCGACGGCGCGGCGCTCGATTCGGCGCTGTTCGTGCCCTGGTATCGGCTCGATGCGGAAGCTGACGACGATCCGGCGCGACGGGCCTTCACGGGCAGCGCCGAGCAGATAGCGTCAGACGCCGGCGCCTATCGCGATGCCGGGTTGGCGCATTTGATCATCGGCTTTGAATGCCCGGAACTCGGTGATGCGCTGGAGCGCACCGCGCAATTCGCTGAGCAAGTGATGCCGCTGATTCCCTGATCTAGAACCCCGCCTCCGGGATCGCCATCACCGTCTCCTTCGCGGCCATGATCGGCCGCGTTTCCGCTGCGGCCGGCGCCAGGTATTGGCTGGCGTAGTGGCGGGCGGTGTCCAGCTTGGCGGTATAGAAGCCTTCGTCCTCGGTGAAGTGCTCGAGCCTGGCTTCGGCCACCTGCGCCGCCTTGGCGAGCTGCCAGCCGCCGGCGATCCAGCCCAGCATGCGCATATAGCGCGTGGCGCCCGCGGCGGCGGCGACCGGGTCGGCGCGCATGGTCTCGGCGATCCATGCCGTTACCGTGGCAAGGGCCCCGACGGCGGGCGCGAGATCGGCGCCGATGGCGGCGAGTGCCTCGTGGTCGCTGGCTGAGCAGGCGCGCGCGGTCTCGCGCATGTCCTCGATCATGGCCTTGGCCGCGGCGCCGCCATCCTGCTGTAATTTGCGCCGCACCAGGTCGAGCGCCTGGATGCCGTTGGTGCCTTCGTAGATCATGGTGATGCGGGCGTCGCGCAAATGCTGGGCGGCGCCGGTCTCCTCGATATAGCCCATGCCGCCATGCACCTGCACGCCGATCGAGGCGACGGCAAAGCCCTGGTCGGTGCACCAGCCCTTGACCACCGGCGTGATGAGGTCGGCATACCCTTGCGCTCCAGCGCGTGCGTCGGCATCGATTTCGCGCGACGCGGCATCCAACGCGCCGGCCAGCGAATAGCACAGCAATCGCATGGCCTCGATCTGGCTGCGCATGTCCATCAGCATGCAGCGCACGTCCGGGTGGCGGATGATGGCCACGGCCTCGTCCGAGCGCTCGCCGATCATGGTGCCCTGAACGCGCTCGCGGGCATAGTCGAGGGCTGCCTGATAAGCGCGCTCGGCGATCGCCAGGCCCTGCACGCCGACACTGAGGCGGGCCGAATTCATCATCGTGAACATGCACTGGATGCCGCGCTGCTCGCCACCGATCAGCTCCGCGTGTGCGCCGCCGTCGTCGCCGTAGGACATTACCGCCGTGGGGCTCGCCATGTGGCCCATCGTGTGTTCCAGGGAGACCGGGCGCAGGTCGTTATGCTGGCCGAGGCTGCCGTCGTCGTTGACCAGGATCTTCGGCACGATGAACAGCGAGATGCCTTTGACGCCCTCGGGCGCGCCTTCGCTGCGGGCAAGCACGAGGTGGATGATGTTCTCGCTCATGTCCTGGTCGCCGTGGGTGATGAAGATCTTGGTGCCCGTGACGCGCCAATGGTCGCCATCGCGCCGCGCGCGGCTTTTCAGCGCGCCGACATCGGAGCCGGCATTGGGCTCGGTCAGGTTCATGGTGCCGGCCCACTCGCCGGAGATCAGCTTGGGCAGGTATTTGGCCTTCTGTTCGGGCGTGCCATGGGCCTCGACGGCTTCCGCCGCGCCCCAGCTCAGCATCAGGCCGTCGGCGAGGCCCATATTGGCCGACTGCCACATCTCGCCGACCACCGTCGCCATGGTCGTGCCGAGGCCCATGCCACCATGCTCCGGGTTGCCGTTGACCGAGGGCCAGCCTGCCTCGCACCACTTGCCGTAGGCCTCGACCACCCCCTCCGGCATGCGCACGACGCCGTTGACGAGCTGGGCGCCTTCGATATCGCCGGGGCGGTTGAGCGGCGCGAACACCTCGGACGCGAACTTGCCCGCTTCATCGAGCACCTGGCCGACGAGGTCCGGCGTCAGCTGATCCAAGCCATCCAGTTTCGACAGGGACTCGAGCCCCATCACCTCTTCCAGCACGAAGCGCATGTCGCGCAAGGGGGCCGTGTATCCGGTTGCCATGGGGGTCGCTCCGTGTCACGAGTTGGGGGCAGGAAGGGCGGGAGGTTCCCCATGCGCATCACTGCTGTCAAGACCGCAGCCAGCCGCGGCCACGGCATGCACCTTTGGGTCAGGGTCGAAAGCGATGCCGGGATCAGCGGAATCGGCGAATGCGTGCATGGCGGCGTGCAGGCGATTGCGCTGATTCAGGCGCTGTCGGAAAAGCTCGTCGGGCGCGATCCCTTCGCCATCGATGCGCTGTTCGAGGAGCTGCGCCGGGCCCACGTCTTCGACGGTGGCTTTGGCGGCGCCTTGATCACCGCGCTGACCGGCATCGAGATCGCGCTCTGGGACCTCAAGGGCAAGGCGCTCGGCGTGCCCATCACCGAGCTGCTCGGCGGGCGCTTCCGCGAGCGCATCCGCGTCTATGCCGACTGCGAGGTCGATCCCGGCATGAGCCTGGACGAAGTGCGCAAGGTGGTGGACGAGGTGCGGGCACGCGGCTTCACCGCCCTGAAGATTGACGTCGATGGCGGCGAGGCGCCGAATAAGGACAGCTTCAACCACACCGCCAGCGCCTTCGAGCACGACCGCATGGTGGGCCTGATCGAGCGCGTCCACGCGGCCGCCGGCGACGATATCGCCATGGCGGTGGACGTGCATACGCGCCTCGATGTGCCGAGCGCCATCCGACTGGCGCGGGACTGCGAGCGCTTCCACCTGCTCTGGCTGGAGGAGCCGGTACCGCCGGAGAACATCGATGCCATGCGCGAGGTCACGCAGGCCTCGTCCACGCCCATCTGCGCCGGCGAGAACCTGTATCTGCGCCACGGCTTCCGCGAGCTGATCGAACGCCAAGCGGTCAACGCCATCATGCCCGATATCCCGAAATGCGGCGGCCTCTCGGAATGCCGCAAGATCGCCAACTTGGCCGAGCTCTACTACATCCCCTTCGCGCCCCACAACGTGGCCTCGCCCATCGGCACCATGGCCTCGGCGCAAGTCTGCGCCACGGTACCCAATTTTCTCATCCTCGAGTTCCACTGGCTGCACCGGGCGTACTGGACAACCATTATCCAGGACAAACAAGACATCATCAAGGACGGCTACATCGAAATGACCGACCGCCCCGGCATCGGATTGGAGCTGGACGAGGAGGTGGCGAGGGAGCACCAGTGGCCGGGGACGGGCTGGTTCGCGTAGGGGGTGGAAAGGCGGCGGCGGGCAGGGCGGCCGGGCTATGATGCCGCCGCGCTTGCCGAGCCCCGGAATGCGGCTACCGCCTTCAGGACCAGCGTCAGCAACGGCGGCAGGAAGACGATGGTGACGAAGGTCGCGAAGAGCAGGCCGAACAGAACGATGGCGCCGACGCCGCGATAGAGCTCGGTGCCGGCCCCCGGGATCACCACCAGCGGCAGGATGCCGAACACCGTGGTCACGGTGGACATCATCATTGGCCGCAGGCGTGCCGCCAGTGCTTCCCGCACCGCCCGTTCGGGAGCCATGCCGTCGTCCCGGATATTGTGGATGGTCTGGTCCACCATCAGGATCGGATTGTTGACCACCGTACCGAGCAGAATCACGAAGCCCAGCATCGTTATCATGTCGAACGGCTGGTGCACGAACGCTATGCCCCAATCCGCGAACAGCGCGCCGGACCGGTTGAGCAGCCACAACCCGGCAATGCCCCCGGCGACGCCAAGCGGCACCGAGGTCAAGATGACGAACGGGAAACCCCAGTGGCTGAAGATCGCCACCAGCAAGAGGTAGCAGAGGATGAGGGCGATCGCGAAATTGCCGAAGAGCGCGTTGCGCGTGGTCTCGAGCTGATCGCTCGCACCGGAGATATCGAGGCTCACCCCGGGCGGAATCTCGCCGCTGCGCCGCAAGTGCGCGACGACATCTTCCCTGACGATATCGACGGCGGTCTCCAGCGCCACGGTGCGTGGCGGGATGATGTTGAGCGTCACCGTCCGCCTGCCGTCGAGCCGGCGCAAGGTATCGGTATCCACGCGCTCGACCAGCTCGCTCACCGCGCTCAGGGGCACGATGCCTTCATGCGGCGTGTAAAGCGGTAGCGAGGGAAGCTCGGCGAGCGTTCCGCTCTCACCGCCGACGCCGTAGATGAAGATGTCCACGCGATCGCCGTCGAGCAGCATCTCGCCGACATAGGCGCCGTCGGTGAGCGCGGCGACCGAGAACCCCAGCTCCTCGGCGCTGAAGCCGAGCTCGGCGGCGCGGGTCCAGTTGGGCCGCAGCTCGATCAGGGGCTGGGCGAGCACCAGCGACGGTGGGTCGGAGCCGATCTCGGGATCCTCCAGCGCCTCGCCGGCGCGCCGGTAGGCAGCGCTGGCAACGCCGTAGATTTCCTCCAGGCTGCTGCCGGAAATATTGAGGTTTACGCTGCGCGAGCCGCCATCATTGCTGGAAATGATCGAACCCCGCGAAGAGAAGCCACGCATTCCCGGATAGGCGCGGAAACGTTCGTTGAGAACCTTCATGAGATCGTTGATGTGCGATGGATCGATGGTCTCGGCAATCATCAGCACCCTTTTGGGATTGACGAAGGTGACGATCCAGGCCAGCGCCGGCACTTCGGACTCGCCGCGTGCATAGAGCGCGGGATCGAGCCCGACATAGGGCACCAGGCCCTCGTGCAGCTCGTCGGTGATCGCCGACATCTCGGCGAGATTGTAGCCGGCCGGCGCGATCATCACCGAGAAGGTCTTCGCCTCCTCGCCTTCGGGGAGATACTCCGCCGGCGGCGTGAGCGCGACGATCGCCGCCGCGGCACCTGCCAGAATGCCGCCCACCGCAAGTGTGGCGCGCAGCGGCCCACGCACCAGCCAACCGATGAAACCGACCACGACCACACGGAAACCGATACCGAGCCAGTCAAGCGGATCGCGGCGCTCGCGCGACAGGTTCACGCGCGCCGCGGCCGACGGTACCACGGTTATCGCCACCAGCATCGAGGCGCCGATCGAAGCGGAGATGGCGATGGCGATATCGGAGAACAGTTGGCCCGCCTCCTCCTTGATGAACATGACCGGCGCAAAGACCAGGATGGTGGTCAAGGTCGAAGCGAGCACCGCCGGCCAGACCCGGCGCACGCCGGCCAGCGACGCCGCTACCCGTTCGAGCCCCTGGCGGCGAAAGCGCTCTATGCTCTCCAGGACGACGATCGAGTTGTCGAGCGTCATGCCGATGGCGAAGGCCACGCCCGCGAGCGAAATGACGTTGATCGTGCGACCGGCCGCGAAAAGGCCGAGAAAGGCGGCGATGGTGCAGACGGGAATGCCGATCACGCCGACCAGCGTGGCCGGGCCCGAGCGCAGAAACAGAAACATCACCAGCGTCGCCAGTAGGCTGCCGATAACGAGATTGCGCCAGACATTGCGGACCGAAGCCCGCACGTAGCGGACATCGTCGGAGATCGGCCGCATGACCACGCGCGCTGGCGCCAGAACGTCGCGATTGAGCTCCTCGACCAGCGGCATCATCGCGTCCTTGATGGCAATGACGTTGGAGCCGACCTCCTTGCGGACGAAGAGGTTGATGGTCGGGCGGCCGTCGACATAGGCCTCCCGGCGCAGCTCGAAATGTTCCAGCGAGATGCTGGCGATATCGCCCAGGCGGAGGATGGAATCGCCACGCCGCGAGACGATCACGCTTTCCAGATCCTCGACCTGTTCGAAACGACCGACGGTACGCAGCAGGTAGCGCCGCTTGCCGGAATCGATATCGCCGGCCGAGACATCGCGATTGCGCGCGCGCAAGGTACGGCGGAGTCCGGCAAGGGTGATGCCGGCCGCCGCCAGCGCCTTGGGATCGACACGGATCTGCACCTGCCGCTCGGCGCCGCCCACGACGCGCACCTCGGAGACACCGGGCACCCGCTCCATGCGCGGGCGCACATGGTCCTCGATGAAGTCGCGCATGCGCACCATGTCGAGCGTCACCGGGTAGTCCGGCAGCGGTTGGATGCGGAAGAACATGAAGGCATTGGATGAGAAGGAGGTGGCGTAGAGCCGCGGCTCGTCGACATTCTCCGGGTATGAGGGCACCTGCGAGAGCGCGTTGTTGACCCGGATCAAGGCCTGGTCGATATCGCTGCCGAAGGGAAACTCCAGCTCGATGACCGCTTGACCCATGCTGGCGGTGGCGATAATCCGGTGCAAGCCGGAGAGGGCCCGGAGATAGTCCTCCTGCGGGATGACGATCTCTTTTTCCACGTCCTGCGGTGTCGCACCGGGCCAGGACGTCCGCACGGTGATGGTGCGGACTTCCAGGTCGGGGATCATCTGCACCGGCAGGCTGAGCGCGCACAAGATGCCGAGCACACACAACGTCAGCACAATCACCGCAACCTGGGTACCATGCTTGATCGCGCCCGCGAACATCTTAGAGCATGTCT
>CAZVDW010000407.1:0-3847 GCA_964625645.1 uncultured Rhodospirillaceae bacterium | reverse complement strand
GCCGGCGCCGCTCGGCCCGACGATGGCGACGGTGTTGCCGGGTGCCACCGTGAACGAGATATCGTGCAGGATGGCGCGCTCGCTGTCGTAGGAAAAATCGACGTTCTCGAAGGCCACGGCGCCGTCGCGCACGACGAGGTCCGGGGCCTCCGCCGCATCGCCGACCTCCGGGCGCTCGTCGAGCAATTGGAACATGCGCTCCATGTCGACCAGCGACTGGCGGATCTGGCGGTAGACGAAGCCGAGAAAGCCGAGCGGCTGGTAGAGCTGCAGCATGAAGGCGTTGATCGCGACCAGGTCGCCGATGCGCATCTCGCCGGCAGCCACCGACTTGCCGGCAATCAGCAGCACGGCGGTCATGCCGGCCGCGGTAACCACGCCCTGGCCGATATTGAGCAGCGACAGCGAGACCTTGGTACGCACGGCCGCGTTCTGATAGGCGTGCAGGGAGCGGTCGTAACGTTGTGCCTCGTGGTTCTCGTTGCCGAAATATTTCACCGTCTCGTAGTTGAGCAGGCTGTCGATTGCCTTGGTATTGGCGCGCTCGTCATTGTCGTTCATGCGGCGGATGAACTTGGTCCGCCACTCGGTGACGAAGAAGGTGAAGACGATATAGGCGACCACCGACGCGGCCGTGATCAGGGCATAGACGGCATCGTATTTCCACAGCATGACGCCGACCACGAGGCCGATCTCGAGCAGCGTCGGCAACACGTTGAACAGCGTGAAGGTGAGCAGGAACTCGATGCCCTTGGTGCCACGCTCGATAACCCGGCTGAGCCCGCCGGTGCGCCGGTTGAGGTGGAAGCGCAAGCTCAGCCCATGCAGCTTGCGAAAGGTCTTCAAGGCGACTTCGCGAATCGCGGTTTGCGCAACCTTGGCAAAGACCGCATCGCGCAGCTCGCCGAAGGATACGGACAGCAGGCGGGCCACGCCGAAGGCGACGATCAGCGCGATCGGTACCGTCGCCACGCCCGCGCCTTCGACATCAAGCGTGTCGACCACCTGGCCGAGCAGCAGCGGCACCTGTATGACGGCGACCTTGGCGCCGATCAGGAACAGCATGGCGACGACCACGCGCGCCTTCAGGTCGAGGCGGCCCGATGGCCAAAGGTAGGGCAGAAGGCTGCCGATGATGCGCAGATCGTTACGCTTTGGCGCCGAAAGCTCGGTGGACCCGAGCGTGGAACGCCTCATTCGCCGTCAGGCGGTGCCGGCAGCAGGAATATCTGGCCGGGGTAGATCAGGCTCGCCTCACGAATCTGGTCGCGGTTGGCCTGGAAGATAATGGTGTGCTGGGTGCCGTGGCCATAGACGCGCCGGGCGATCCGCCACAGGCTGTTGCCCGGCTGCACGACGACCAGGCCCTCGGCGATATCGGTCTCGCCGACGTCGGCCATGGTGAAGGGCGTCTGGATCTGCGAGACCACGGTGCCGCCATCGTCGAGCTGGTCGACGCGCAAGGTATAGAAGCCCGGATCGATGCTCTCCTCGGGCATGATCGTCCAATCGCCCGCCCGGCTGGCGCGGGTGCGGCCGATGCCGTGTTCGTCGAGATAGGCGGCGACTTCGTTGTCCGGTTGGGCCCGTCCGCTGATGGAGAAACTGCCCACCGCGTCATAGCTGATACTGTCGAGACTGAGGCCGTGAGCGCCTTCGATGCCGTAACCCGGCTCGCCGCTTCGCATCAGCCGCGCAATGCCGGTGTCGCCTCGCGGCAGGGAGACCGCGATGGGATCGTGGTCGATGGCGCTCGGCGCGACCTCGGCGTTTCCGGGCGATTCGGGGACGTGCAGGACCACGACGCTTTCCGACAACGCCTCGCTGCCGGCTGCGCCGCGGGCCGCGATGCCGAGCTCGCGGCTGCCGGCGGGCAGGGGCGTGTCGGGGATCACCACCCATTCGCCGCGCGCATCGGCCAGCGCGCTGCCAAGGACCGCATCGCCGTCCATCACCGAGACGGACGCACCGGGCTCGGCCCGGCCGGCAAAGACGCTGTGGCCGTCGGCGGCGATGTGCACGATGTCGAAGCTCGGCGCCGTCATGTCCGGTGCCGCCTCGACCGCGCGCGGGCGAACCTCGGCCGGCGGCAGCGGCGAGGCCGCGCCGGGCTCGGCGGTTGGCGCCGCGGGCGCGGGCGCCAGAGCCGAGAGGGCGGCACTATCGCTTGCGGCCGCGGCCGCGGCCGGCGCCGCGGGCTCGCCGGCGCTATCGGCGGCGGCAACGACTTCTGGCTCCGTCAGCGCTGCCGGCGGTGCGGGCGCTGGGGACAGGGCGGCACTGTCGCTAATGGTCGTGGCCGGCGCCGCGGGCTCGCTGGCGCTATCGGCGGCGCCAACGGCATCCGGTTCGGTCAGCGCTGCCGGCGGCGCGGGCGGTGGTGCGGCAATCTCCGTGGCAATGGCAGGCGGTGCGGGGACGTCGGCGCTCTCGGGCGGGCTCAGCCCGTCGGCAATACCCGGCTCGTCGACGGCCGTGATGATCGTCTCGGCCGCCGCCGCAGCGTCAGTCCCAGCCTCGGCTGTATTGGTTGTATCGACAGCTTCGGCAGCGGACTCGCTAGCCGCTTCCAACTCGGCCTCTGCTGCTTCAGGCACGGCCTCTGCTTCTGCCGCCTCGGGCACTGCCTCGGCTTCGGGCACTTCTTCGGCTACCGCCTCGGGCACGGCGTCGCCTGCCTGAGGGGCGCTCTCCGGGATTTCGGCGGGTTCGGCAGCGACCGTGGTGTCCGGTTCGGCGGCGGGCTCGCTCGAGGTCAGCTCCGCGCCGCCCTCTGGAGCGTCATCTTCCGCGGCCAGGTCGCCGTCGCGGCTCGCTGGCGCATCGTCCGCCTCGCGGGGCTCTCTCGCTGGTGCGGCGGGCTCGACGGCGGTGCTGACAGGAGCTTCGGCCCTGCCAGCGGCATCCTGCACCGGCGCCGCGGCGATTCGTGCCGGGGCGGGCGCCCGGCGCGATGGACCGTCCTCTTCGAGCACGGCATAGGCGACAACGGCGCCCAGCGCCATGACGGCTGCGGCAATGATAATCAGCAACTGACGTTGCACAGGCAGGCTCCCTGCTGCGTTGACGGCGCCTGAGAGACTAATATGGTGCGAGCCTCACTGCAATCTTCGGCGGAAAGCCCAAGTGTCTCAGATTCAATCGCTTTGTGTGTTTTGTGGATCGCAGGTGGGCAAGGGGGCGACGGCGGCCGCCCTTGCCGCCGCGCTGGGGCGGGCTTGCGCCGAACGGCATATCGAGCTCATTCAGGGCGGTGGCGCCATCGGCCTGATGGGGGTGGTGGCCGATGCCGCCAAGGCGGCAGGCGGGCGGGTGACGGGAATCATACCCGGATTCCTCGAACGCCCCGAGATTGCTCATCAGGGCCTCGACGAGCTCGTGGTCGTCGACAGCATGCATGCGCGCAAGCAACGCATGTTCGCGCGCGCCGATGCCTTTGCGGTGTTGCCGGGCGGCATCGGCACCCTCGACGAAATGGTCGAGATCGTCACCTGGAAGCAGCTTCGCCAGCACGACAAGCCGGTGTTTCTGCTCGACCCGGAAGACTATTGGGCGCCCTTCCAGGCGCTGATCGCGCATATCGTCGCCCGTGGCTTCGCCCATGCCGATATCGCCGCGCTGTATGAGGTGGTGGCCAGCGTCGAGGCGCTGTTCGCCAGCCTCGACGAAGCGCCGGCCGCACGATTGGCGGGCGATCCGGAGCGATTGTAGCCCGCGGCCCTGGGCAAGGCCGGATGGCCTTGATATGGTCCGCGCCGCCCCCCGAACCGTACGCTCAGGAGATCCCCCGCATGGCTAAGATCAAGGTCGCGAATCCGATTGTCGAGCTCGACGGCGACGAGATGAC
>CAZVDW010000406.1:0-6036 GCA_964625645.1 uncultured Rhodospirillaceae bacterium | reverse complement strand
GATCTATTCGCAGGCTCAGAAAACCCTACTCCAGTAATCACCAGTAAGCAATTTTCTTCTTATAATAGAATTTCATCCGGAATCACTCAATTTCATGAATCGTTATATATCAATGCGATAGGAGAGATTCGATCAAGCGTTAGAGCCACTTTGGCAAAAACTGTGACTCAGGAGGTCGCCGGTTCAATTCCGGTCACTCGCCCCAGTTTTTTCAATGGGTTACCAGTTCCAGGTGGTTGGCGTGTCCCGATTTGGCGCCGTTTTGGCACCAATGGGTATCGGATCGGTGCCGAGTTTCGTCTTACCCACAGCGAAATCACAAGGGACTGCTTGCCCTCAACTCTTTCTCAGTCGGCCCCTCACGCAACACCGCTGTCGTCCACCTCGATGCCGGCAATAATGGCTGCTACGCCGCCGCCCGTAACACCTTGCAAGGTGACGGAGAAGCTGTCTTGGCCAGCTACCGTGACCACCGTGCCGCTGCCCATACCCTGGGACATAATCAGCGCTTGGCCACACTTTCAAACCTTGATTTCAAGGACCAAGGTCTGATGCCAGGGGTGTCCTTGTAAGGGCTGATCTGCGTTAAGGCCTTTCCGCCTCCGCTGCGACAGTGTTCCCTCGGGAGGCTGTCATGAAATATCGGGAACCGGGGTGCGCCTATTGTCCGTCCAATGTGCAGGCTTGCCGGGTCGGCGAGTCGGACGCGCGCGGGCCGGGCTATTGTCCGAGCAAGGTCGATGGCGAGGCGCTCGACGAGGCCTGGTCGCGTTACGGCGATCCCGAGCTGCGGCGCATCGCGCAGGTCTCGGCCGTGGTCGAGGCCGAGGGCTACTGCAAGTGGACGCGGGTCGAGGAGATCTGCCACTTCGCGCGCAAGATGGGCTTCCAGCGCGTCGGCATCGCCAACTGCATCAGCTTCGTCGGCCACGCCAAGACGCTCAGCGGTATCCTCGAGAGCCACGGCTTCGAGGTCGCCTCGGTGGCCTGCAAGACCGGCGGCGTGGCCAAGGAGGATATCGGCCTCGAGGATTCGCAGAAGATCTTTCCCGGCGGCCACGAATCGATGTGCAATCCGGTGGCCCAGGCGGAATTCCTCAACCGCGCCGGCTGCCAGCTCAATGTGGTGCTGGGCCTCTGCATCGGTCATGACAGCCTGTTCTTCCGCCACGCCGAGGGGCTGACCACGGTGCTGGTCGCCAAGGACCGCGTGCTCGCCCACAACCCCATCGGCGCGCTGCAACTGGCCGATACCTATTACGACAAGGTCTGGGGCCCCGAGCGCCCGGAAAAGCCGCCCAAGCTGCCGGCCAAGGGGCGGCGCTAGAGGCGTTCCTCGATCAGCGCCAGGCGGTCCTGGCCGAAGAACATCTCGTCATCGAGAAAGAAGGTCGGCACCCCGAAGACGCCGCGATCGACCGCGGCTTGCGTCCAGGCAATCAGGGTGTCCTTGACCACCTGCTCCGTGGTCCGCGCGAAAAGTGCCGCAGCATCGAATCCGGCCCTGCCGAGCGCCTCGCCGACCGCTTGCGGGTCCGACATGTCGCGGGCCTCCGCCCACATGGCGCGGTACATGGCCTCGACATAGTCGGCGAGGCGACCGAGCTCCTCGGCGACCACCGCACCGCGCATCAGGGCCAATGTCGGCACCGGCGCGTTGGCGTGAAACGACAGCGGAATACCGTAGCGCCGCGCGCTGCGCGGCAGGTCGGTGTGCAGCATGTAATCGCGCTTCGCCGGCACCTCCAGGGGCGGCCGGTTCTGCGTCAGCTTGAACACGCCTCCCGCCAATACCGGGCGCAGGATGACATCCGCGCCCAGGCTCGGCAGGCGCGCATGGGCGATATAGGACGGCGGGCTGCCGAGATCGAAATAGAATTCCAGATTGCTGGCCAAGGTCAGCCGCGCCGGCCGTCGGTTGCTGCCGGGCGCCGACAGCAATTGTCCATGAGATAGCCGACCAGCGATTCCACGGCGCCGTAGTCGGCCGAGTAGATCAGCGAGCGCCCATCCTTGCGGCGCCTGACAAGCTCGGCGCCGTGCAGCTCCTTGAGGTGGAAGGAGAGCGTGGCCGCCGGCAGCGACAGCGCATCCGCCAGATGCCCCGGCGAAAGGCCCGCCGGGCCAGCGGCAACCAGCCGCCGAAACACCGTCAGACGGGTTTCCTGGGCAAGGGCGGAGAGCGCTGCAATGGTAGCTTGTATTTCCATGTTTCTAGAAATATAGAAATATAAATATGCCCGTCAAGCCCAAATGCCAAAGCCATCGCCGAGCAGCTTGAGGCCAAGCACGATCATGAAGCCGTGGCAGAGGCGGTAGAACATCAGCGTGTCGAGGGTGCGATGGACCTTGAGCCCGAGCCAGATGGAGACGGGCACCAGCCAGATCAGCGCCAGGGCCGTGGTCATGTTCTCGGTCGAGAACTGGCCGAGCCAGGCATAGGGCAGCAGCTTCATATAGTTGATGGCGGCGAACAGCATGGCGGTGGTGCCGACGAACAGGGTCTTGTCGAGCGCCTGGGGCAGCAGATAGACATTGATCGGCGGGCTGCCGGCATGGGCGAGGAAGCTGGTGAAGCCCGAGACGCCGCTCCAGAACGTGCCCTTGCCGCGATGGGTCGGGGCCGGCTCCGCGCGTTTGGGGCCGATAAAGTAGCGGGCGCCGAAAACCACGGCGATGACCCCCACCAGCAGCTCGATGTGGCGCTCTTCGAGGTGGCTGACCGATGCCGCGCCGATGGCGATGCCGAGCGCCGCGCCGGGGATCATGATGGCCAGGTTGCGCCCGTCCCAGGTGCGGCGAAAGGCCCAGCACGTCATCAGATCCATCAGGCAGAGGACGGGCAAGAGGATCGCCGCCGCCTGGAAGACCGGCATGCCGAGCGCCATCAGCGGCACCGCCAGGCCGCCGAGCCCGGTCCCGAAACCCGCCTTCGATACGCCCAGCAGGAGCACGGCGGGTACCGCGACGACGTAGAACCAGGGATCGGCGACGATCGCTGGCAGGCTATCCAGCATCCAGGGCCGGCCGATTCAGCCCGACCAGGTCGGCGGTCTCGAGCAGGGAGCGCCAGGTGGTGTCCTCGAGCGGGATGCCATTGGCCTCGTAGGCGTCGCGCTTCCTGCGTTCCGGCTCGCCCGGCATCATAACCGGCGCATTCGGGTCGATCGGCCTGGCGCTTTGCGCGAAGTCCAGATAGCGCGCGACCTCGGCAGCGAAACCGCCACCGGCGTCGAAGGTCGGCACGTTCATGTAGATGGACAGCATGCCGTTGGACAGTTGCTCGACACCGGTCTTGCCGGCGCCGCTGGTGGACAGCGCACCGGCCAGCAGCTCGCACATGATGGCCAGTCCTGAGCCCTTGTGATCGCCCATGGCGCGGATGGCGCCGCTGCCGACGCTGCTGCTGAGCGGCCGCTTCTCCGTGATCGGCCCGTAGATCACCGACTGGTCGGTGGTGAAATTGCCGTCCTTGTCGACCAGGGCGCCCTCGGGCAGGGGCTTGCCGCCGTCGACCGAGACCATGACCTTGCCTTCGGCGACGATCGAGGTGGCGAAATCGAGGATCACCGGCTCCTCGCCTTCGACCGGGACGCCGATCGCGAAGGGGTTGGTGGACATGCGCCGCTCGGCCGCGCCGAAAGGCGCCACCAGCAGGCCGATGCCCGAGGTGTTGACGAAATGGATCGAGACCATGCCCGCGTTCGCCGCGCGGATCGGCCAATCGCCGACGCGCCCGAGATGGCTCACATTGGTGGTGCCGATCACGGATACGCCATGCTTTGCGGCTTTTTCGATGCCCAGATCGACGGACTGCTCGGCGATGGTCTGGCCAAATCCGAAATGGCCATCGACGATGGCCATCGCTTCGGTCTCGGTGACCATGGTGATCTTGCGGCCGGCGTGCACCTTGCCGTTGCGCATCGAGCTGACGTAACGGGGCACGCGGATGACGCCATGGCTCGGGTGGCCGGCGAGATTGGCGCCGACGAGATAGCGGGCGACGCGCTCGCCTTCCTCGCGGTCGCAGCCCGCGGCGGTGAAGATGTCCGCGGTGAACCCGCGCAGCTGATCGGCAGTAATGTCCATTGTCTTTCGAGTCCTTTACGCGTTCTGCCCGCCCAGTCGGGCGATCTCGTCATTGTTGATGCCGACTTTCACGGCGGTCTCGGCAAGCTGGGCCCAGGTGTTGTCGTCGATGGGAATGCCCGCGGCCATGCGCTCGGCCTTGGTGCGCAGCTCGGGGTCGCCGGGCATCAGTATCTCGCCACCTTCCTCGGCTAACGTAGAGCTCTTGACCCATTCGGTGAGGCCGCTCACTTCGCCGGCAAAGCTTTCGCCGGCCACCGTATTGGGATCGATGTAGATCGAGCACATGCCGTTGACGATTTTCTTGGCGGTGGGGTTGTTCGGGTTCGAGCAGCCGCTGCCGGTGATCGCGCCGGCCATGACCTCGCAGAGCACCGACAGCACGTAGCCCTTGTGCGCCCCGATGGTGAGGATGGCGCCGGGCGGATCGGCGTAGAAATCCTCCGGATCGGTTGTCGGCTTGCCGTCGCTGTCGAGGATGGCATTCTCTGGCACCGGCACGCCTTTGTTGCGGGCGACACGGATCTTGCCTTCGGCGATAACGCAGGTCGAGAGGTCGGCGATGATCGGCTCTCCGCCCGCCACCGGTATGCCGGCGGCGATGGGATTGGCCGACAGCCGCCGCTCGATGCCGCCGAACGGCGCTACCAGAATGCCGCCGCCCGAGGTGTTGACGAAATGCAGCGACACCAGCCCCTGCGCCGCCGCGCGGATGGCCCAATCGCCGACCCGCCCGACATGACCGGCATTGCGCAGGCCCACGAGCGAGAGACCGGACTTGCGGCATTTCTCGATGCCATAGTCCACGGCCTGCTCGCCGATGCTCTGGCCGAAGCCGAAATTGCCGTCGAGGACGGCCATGGAATCGTTCTCGAAGACCACCGAGATCTTCTGGTTGGGCAGCAGCTTGCCTTCCTGTACCCATTGCACATAGGCGGGCACGCGGATGACGCCGTGGCTGTCGTGGCCGACCAGATTGGCTTCGACGAGATGCCGGGCAATCGTATCGGCCTCCTCGTCATCGCTCCCCGCGTGGCGGAAGATGGCCGCGGTCAGTGCCGCGAGATTGTCATGTTGTACGCTCATGGTTTTCTCCCCATTCCATTCTATACGATACCGTCGTCGCCGCTGCCGCAAACCAGGCTGCAAACGCGCTTGCCCGCAATATCGCCGATCCTGCCGTCGAGCAAGGCGGCCGTTGCGGCGGCACCGCCGAGCTCGGCGGCGACGCCGAATTCCCGCCATAGCCAGCGCGAGGCGGCCAGCATGTCGTTGTCGCTGACCAGCACGATGTCCTCGACGCAATCGCTGACGATGTCGAGCACCGTCTGGTCGGTGGTCAGCGATGCCAGCACGCCGACTTGCGTCTCGATGCCGTCGAGGGTGACCAACTCGCCGGCTCGTACGCTTCTCTCCAATGTCGGGGCGCCCACGGGCTCGACACCGATAATCCGGGTTCGCGGGCTGAGCGCTTTCACCGCGACGGCCATACCGGCTATCAGGCCACCGCCGCCGATGGCGATCACGAGCACATCGAGGTCGGGAATCTGTTCGACGATTTCGAGGCCGAGGGTGCCTTGTCCCGCCACCACCAGATCGTCGGCGAAAGGATGGACATAACACAGCCCGTCCGCCTCGGCTGCGGCCATTGCCGCGGCATTGGCATCGTCCCAGACCTTGCCGTGGGTCACGACCTCGGCGTCCCAGGTGGCAAGCGCGTCGTGCTTCGCCTGCGGCGTGCCTTCGGGCAGGAAGACGCGCACCGGCGCACCGGCGCGCCAGCCGGCATAGGCGACACCGCTGCCGTGATTGCCGCCGGAGGCCGTGACCAGGCCTCGCGCCAGGTCCGCTTCGTCGAGGCAGGCGACCATGTTGGTGGCGCCGCGGGCCTTGAAGGAGCCCGAGATCTGCTGGCATTCGAGCTTCAGCCAAAGTTCGGCATCCGCC
>CAZVDW010000405.1:0-6113 GCA_964625645.1 uncultured Rhodospirillaceae bacterium | reverse complement strand
AACGTGATCGAGGAAAGCGTCGGCTTTGGCGTCTCCCTCGGCCTGGTCGAGGCAGGCATCAGCGAGGATCAGATCCTGTCGTTGATATCCATGGACCTGAACATCGGCGAATTGCGCAGCAGAAAGATCCTGCCCTGGGCTTCGTCCAACAATTCCATTGCCGTGCGCCGCCTTGGCCAATCGGCCAATATCGGCGGCACCATCCCCAAAGCCGACCTCGGCCTCAATTTCGATGTCTCGCTAACCCAAAGCGAAGGCATGCACCAGGCGGTGCGCAATCTTGTCGAATTGAGCGCTGTCGAGATTCTCGGAAAGCTCGCGCAAGTGCCCTATTGGCGCTGCCTCAAGATTGAGCAGACCAACAAGGCCGTGGTCGCCGAGGCCCGCGATTGGTACGACGGCATGAGCGCCGAGGAGCGCACGGTCTTCGTGCAGCGCGCCTTGGCCGGCACGGGACACTACGGCGGTGAAAGCCACGGCACGCTTGACGACCCGACCAAGGAGGCGATCGGTGTCTATCAGTCCGAGAACGGCCTGATCGCCGACGGCAGGGTCAATTTCGACCTCTACGCCTCGCTCATCAGCGGCGATTTGGCATTGGGCCGGATACCCGAGGCGGACAGCACGCCGCAACCGTTGCAGCCCGTGGCAACGTCCCAGCCCCTAACCGTCAACCTCACGAGCAATGCCGGCACGGCGCCCGTGTTCGCCGTCGGCGATGCCCTGGTGTTGAGCCTCAGCTCCAGCCACGATTCTTATGCCTATTGTTATTACCAGGACGCCAATGGCGTCATCGCACGCATCTTCCCGAACCGCTTTCAGCCCGACGCCAGACTCGCCGCGAATACGCCCGTGAGCATCCCGGGCCGGGATGCGGGCTTCGAGATCGTCTTCGACCGCCCCGGCATACGCGAAGAAGTGGCCTGCCTGACATCGGAGATCGAGATCGGACTCGCCCTGCCGGATCCCCTCAAGAAGGAGGACCTGACGCCACTGCCTTTCGATAGCCTCAACAAGATTGTCGGGGTATTCGAGGCGACCGGCACAGCGCCTGGTGCGGTCGTTCAAGCACGACTGCCGATCGCGGTGGCGAACTGATGATAACCGCTGCGGCAAGAGGGCTGCTGGCTGCCGGCATGCTGGCTTGCGGCATGGGCGCCGCGATCGCCGACAACCACGGCGCCGCGAACGGCGGCGGCAATATGGTCACCAGCATCGGCGAGCTTCGCACCGAATGCTGGCAGCACGGCACCAAGGTGGTGGATGTCGAAGGCCTGACAAGCCTCAACATGGGAAGCCAGACACGAGAGGAATCGATGTCGTTTCGCCGCCGCGGCACATCTGGTATCGCGGTCGTTATCGTACCAATGGGAGACGGCCTGTGTCTGGTGACTTCGCCGGAATAGACGGGCGCGTCGGACTCCAGATCAAAGGGTCGAGATCATGACCATGTTTCGTGCCTCACAGGCCTTTGTTGCCGGATTTCTCGCCTTTGCGGCTGCGCCGGCAATAGCGGGCGATCTGCTCCTGTTCCGTGGCCCGCCGCCCGATGCGGAGGACCTGGCGGATATCATGTTCCCCGACGCCAACAACGACGACGAGGCACCGATACGCACGCGCGCCATCAAGTTCACCGATATGCCGGAAGTTCCGGGAGCGACGCCCGAGGTGGTGGCCACGCCGGAGCCACCGGTGATCGCCGTCACGCCTGTCGTCGAAGAGACACCCGTTGCGGTCGACCAACCTGCCGTCGATCCTCCCCTGCCGATACCGCAGCCACGACCCGACAACGAGACCGTCGTCACGCCGGAGGTGGTGCCTGTCGCGGAACCGGTAGCACCCGTGATAGAGGCGGCCGTAGCTGATGAAGAGACGCCACCGGTCGGCGATGCGGTCGGCTTCAACATTACCTTCGGCTTCGACTCCGCGACCGTGCAGCCTGAATCCTATCCCTATCTCGACCGCATGGGAGAGATGTTGAATTTGGCACAGGCGGCTGACCGGCGCGTCATCATCGTTGGCCACACCGATGCCAAGGGCACGAACACCTATAATCTCGCTCTGTCCGAGCGCCGCGCCCAATCCGTGCGCAACTATCTTGTGCTGCGCCACAAGATCGATCCTTCGCGCCTTTGGCCGCTGGGCTTGGGCGAGTCCCAGCTTCTTCCAGGCATCAATCCGGACGACGGCGCCAATCGCCGCGTGGAGTTCCACCCGGCCTCTTAGCCCTCTATTGAGGGCGCTTCAGCGCAAGCGTGCCGTGGCAGCGATGACGGAGCTCGAACCAACGGCCGGTGCCGGTCGCTAGGTCGTCCTCGATCTCGATGATATAGCCGAGTCCGGTCCTGGTTGGTGCCGCGTTGACATTGACTTTGAAAAGCTTGCCGTCCTTTATCCGGCTTGAGACCGCCTGCCCGATACGCTGAGTCGTGGTGGTCTCGAAGTGCCCCGAAAGTTTCCCGCTCCGAACCGTAAACTCCAGGATCGCCGGCTTCCAGAAAGCGATATTGCAGGCAGGCCGTGATAGCGCTTTCTCGTCAATTACCACCTCGCCCGTCCAATCGCCTTCGATATCAGCCTCGCCAGGCGGTATGGCCACCGGCGTCACGGGCTCGGGCGCCACGACGGGTGGCGGCGTCACGACCACGGGCGTTACCGGCTCGGGCTCGGGTTCCGGCACCACGACCGGCGGCGGCACCACGACTTCCGCGACCACCACAGGCGGCTCGGGCTCGGGTATCGGCACCGGCTCGGGCTCGGCCACCGATATGCCGCGCGACAAATCGGCAATGCGGCCTTCAGCCAATGCCCGAAACGTGCCCTGTGGAAAGCGCGCCAGATAGGCCTCGAAATCCTCGATGCGGTCGCTGTCCTTGACGCTGCGCCAGAATTCGAGCTCGAAGGCGGCCTCGCTAGGATTCTCACCGCCATCCTGCGCCACAGGCGCCGGCGCGGGGGCCGGATCGTGACCAACTTGCAAAGCCGTGAAGACGAAATCGCCGCGGTCCCAATCCTTGTCACGCAGCTTGCCGTAACGCGGCGTCTGCCGGCCACTGGTGAGATTGGTGATACGGCTCGAAAGATGCAGACCGAGCTCGGTGCCGGTGATGTAGCCGTCATTGTTGGCATCGGCGTCCTCCGAGCCCTCGAGCGCCCGCAGGAACAGCTCGCGGAAGGTGCCGTCGTCCGAAACCAGTTGGCCGGCATCTCCGGAGGTGAGGAACTGGCGCGTCGGCAAGGTCGTGGCGCGCGTGATCGCCGCCGGCACCATCGAGCGCTGGGTGTCGAAAATCGTGCCCGAGAAGCAGGAATCGAAAATCGCGAAAACATGCTTGGCCTTGGCCAGGCGCACATATTCGCCGAAGCGGCGCATGGTCAGGGCCTGAATGCGGAAACGCGCGCTGGTATCCGGCCGCTCGGCATCGGCAGGAACCAGATAGCCCTCGCCGTCCTCGGTGTGGCCATGTCCTGCGAACCAGACGAACAGCCGCGCTTCAGGATCCGCACCCTTGACGACGAAAAATTCCTCCAAGCTGGATTTGAGCGTGTCGGAATCGACATCGATGCGCAGATCCACCTCAAAGCCCTGCTCGTCCAAGGCCGCCGCAACACGCTCCGCGTCTTCCACCGCTTTCGAAAGGCGTGGCCAGCCATTGTTGTAATCGTCGATGCCGATGACCAGCGCGTAACTGCCCGTGTAAAGGCGCACTGTCTCCGCCACGGGGGCATCGGCCGATACGGATGTGCGCAAGTCGACGCTCAAGCCTCGACTTTCGGCAAAGGCAGAGGAGGCGACCAGGGCGATACCGCAGGCAATGCCAATAACAGCTTTGAACATGGTCACCTCACCCTCAACTCGACAACGGCCTCGGCAACGCGGGTATCCTCGATGCCGTTGAAAATCTCCGCCAATTGCGATGCGAGCTCCTGGGATATCGGCGCAAAGTCGCCGGCGATCAAAGCCTGCGGCAGATCGCGGGTCACGTCGCGGCTGGTGCCGTAGCAGGTGATGCGCTCCACGCCGACCGGCGGCGCGACCGTCAAGGGCACCGGCAGACGCTCGCCGGGCAAATGCAGCGTCTCATATCCCTCGACCCAGGCTCCGCCCGAAAATCTCGACGGGAACAGCGCAATCGTGCCGTCGGCACCGCTATGAAAACAGTAGATTGCGGCATCGCGGTTGGCTTTGATCTGCAAGTTCAAACTTTCGCCGACGCTAAATTCGGGCGCCGATCCACGGTCGGTCGAGAGATAGAGGTGGAAGGGATCGATGCTGTCGCGCAGTGTTGCCAGCTCGGCCTCCGCTTGCGCGACGCAGTTCGCCTCGACCAACCAGGCGATACGCACCAACTCGCTTTCGAAGTGTTGGCGGATCAAGCGCACTTCCACATGCACGGGCTCGCTCTGGCCCTCCACGGTGACCAGAAAGGCCGCAGAATCACGATAGGCCAGAGAGCGCGGCCAGGCATGGGTGACTTCGCCCGCGTTCCAGGCGATGTCGGCGGATTGTCCGGTTTCGAGATCGACCAGCTTGGCGCCGCGGCGCTCCTCTGAATCCGGCCGCCACAAATGCAGATAATGGCCGGGTTCGACGCAGTAGCGCGCGGAATGCGCCGTATTGACCCAAAGTGCGTTGCCCGGTCCCTCGACGGGCGCGAAGCCACGCACCCCGCCGAGCGCATAGCCGGCGTCTCCGTCCGGTGCCAGCAGGCCGGCGATCACCCCAAGCGTGCCTTGCCGTTCCTCGCCCTCGGCCCCGAGCTCGACGACGCCTTGATAGGGGCCTTCCACGGTAATCGAGTTGCCTGCCTCGGACAGGAAGGACGCCCGCGCGCCTTCGGGGATCGTGACCATCGCTCCCGACAACACCATAGTCCCCGCCGGCAGCTCCGGAGCAGTTGAGGCAATGACAACCGCGTCGGTGGCTGCCACCGCCTGCCACAGTGCCGGCAAGCTTACAAAGAGCGCTGCTAAGGTCAGCAATCGGCGCATGGCGATCTTCCCCCCTCGCTTCCTACTCGGCTCGACTTACAAGAAAACTGCCGGAACACCGCGCAGCCGGATCGCGCCAGACGCCGCTCCCGGTCTTGAGATTTCCCTCCAACGACAAGGAATGCGCCGTCCCATCCGTCGTCCGGTGACCCTGCGCCGACCAGCTGCCGTCATCCGCAACGGCACCATCAAGGCGCAAGCGCATTGCCCCCGCGCCACGGCCGACCGCCTCTCCGCTAACGGCGCCGGCCGCCACGACGAGCCCCAACGTGACCGTGCGCCGGTAAGCCATGGCGCAATTCTCACCGGTACCGCTCTCCAGGGTCATAAGCCCCGCCCAACGACCGTCAACGGGGCCCGTGCCGACGCCTCGGCCCTCGGCGGCAGCGCGAAATTGGCGCGTTATCGCATCATCCATCACCCCGGAACGATCCTGCATGGATTCGGCGTTCGCAGCGGCCTCCGCGGCGACCCTGTCCGCGACGTCATCGGCATGCGCCGATCCGGCTGCGATCGGCACGAACATAATCATGCCCGCCAGTATTGCGGCACGCGCCCCGACCTGCATGGCCCTGTCTCCTGACCCCAACGAGACCCCGACCATACCACAGGTGCCAAGCCAGAGCCGACGCCATACTTGGCCCTCGACTTGGCGCCTTATCCGAGGCCAAAATACGGTGGAGTGGAACCGCGGGCCGCGCGTACTACATAATCCTTATACGATGCCGTGGGGGAAGCGGCACGTCGAGTGGCAAGGGAGCTGATATGCCGGGCAAACAGACAAAGGTGTTTACCGCCGAGCGCGACGGGCTCGTCGAGGGCACGCCCGTCGCTGATCAAAGCGGCGTAACGAATGCAGACCTGTTGCAGGCGATCGAAAAGCTGGAGCGCAAAGTAACCGGGGAAGTGGAGCCGGACGGCTCGCCAAGCGAGGCGATAGGCGAGTTCGATGAGGATATTCGCGCGGCACAGGAGAATTTGGACGCAATCCGCTCCGAGATTGCCCGCATGGCCAACACCATCGATCAGGCGAAGGTCGAGATCGCGGCGATCAAACACCCCCTTGCCGAAGACGACCAGATGATGGTCGCCTCCAACCAGATGGATTCGATCGTCAACGC
>CAZVDW010000404.1:0-11256 GCA_964625645.1 uncultured Rhodospirillaceae bacterium | reverse complement strand
GCAACCGCAGCATATGCGGAATCGGCCAAGTTTGCCGCTTCCGTTAGTGATGCGGTGTTGGTGCCCGATACCGGTGATTTCGGCCCCACCGAAGTTCTCGATATCGAGATCAAAACCTCCAACAAGAGCGATCTTTTGATCGGCGTGTCGCTGGAGACGGCGATCTACACGCAGACCAAAGCCAAGGGCAAGCACGGCAGCGCCGATTCGGAGACCGCGTCTGGCGAGGTCGAGGTGTGCGTCACGGTGGATCAGCAAAATACCGCCCCTGACGTTCATCCGGAATGCGTCACGTTCGACTATCGGGCTCAGACGCTTAATACGGTTCTAGGCGGCGTGATAAGTTCTTGCGAGGACACCTGCACCTTCGACGACATGGACAACGGTGATCCCGCGGACGATATCTGCACCGGCGAGCCGGATGGCATCATCACGGTCGCGTTCGAGTGCACCGTGACCGACGAGGAAATCGAACTGATCCTCGACACCATGTCCGCCCATCACTTCAACTTCGTCGCCAGGGACCTTTCCTCGGGCACCCACGAGATCTCCGTCTGGGTCGAGGGCGATGTCGAAGCGAGCAGCGGCGATTCGAGCGCCATGGTCGGCGTCGGCAACGGTTCGCTGACCGTCGAGCAGGTCAAGGCTGTGAACAGCGGCTCGGGAATCGAGTTCCAATAAGATTGGCAGACCCATCAAATCTGCCTTTTCGGGCCGGAGCGATTGCTCCGGCCCTTTTCATTCGCCAGTCAGCCAACGATATCGCCGCACGGCCTGGCCTTCCGCCTCCAAACGAACCACCGCCTCGCGCACGGACCGTGCGGCGTCCGCCTCCGCCTCGGCGCGAATGTGGAAGACGCGACCCCGCGTGAGGCTGGTCACGGCGTCGACGCCTGTCAGGCGCGGCGTGCGGGCGATGCCGGCGGCGCGGTCGGCGAGCAGGCGCTCGATCTGCCCGGTATTGCCGCCGGGCAGCGCCCACAGCACCTGCGGCGGCGCCAGGCGCGGGTCGATGCCGGGGCGGCGCGACCAGACGGTGATCGCCGGGCGCACCGCGGCATAGAGCGCACGCGTCATACCGAGCACGAGCTGCAATTCCTCGGGCACCTGGAACGGGCCATTCTTCGGCGGCGGCAGCCCGGCGCCGCGGTACTCGGCAGCCTCGGCGCCGCCCTCGCGAATCAGATCATCCTCGTCGGCGTAGTCGCGAATCGCGGCGGCGAGCGCCTGCGCCGCCTTGGCGCTCATCCCGGCAGTGCGGAACAGGCCTTCGAGCAGGGCGTCATGCGCGGTGTTGAGATCGATCAGCCCGCCGGCCGCCTGCACCGACACCGTGACCGTGCCGCCGCCAAGCACCATGGTTGACGGCTGCCCGTCCAGGGCCACGCCGCTGTCGGCGAGCGGCAGCGCTTCCATCATCACTTCCGGCCCCATGCGGCGCACGATGCTGTCTTCGAGCTGCGGCCGGCTGGCGATGAAGGCGGCAAGGGGACTTTCGTCTTCCTCGGACCCCTCGGGTTCGCTACGCAGCGCGACGATGGTGCGCAGGATCGCGGCATCGGCCATGGCCTCGGCGCGGGCGCTGGCCTCGGCATTGCGTGCCAGCGCCATGTCCGTGCGCGCATCGACCGTCACCGCCGTGGCGAGCACGGCGAGCAGCGTCAGCACCCAGAGCACCGCGACGAGGGCGACCCCACGCGGCGCGCCCATGGTCAGGCGCTGCGGTAGTCCGTGTCGATGCCCGGCGCGCCGTCGCAGGCGGCGCGGCCGGTCTCCACCATATGCACCAGGTGGGCCAGGACCGAGCGGCCGGCGGCGCCGTGCAGGCGCGAATCGATACCGGCATAAAGGCGCGAGACCATGTGCGGGATACGTGTCACGCCCTCTTCCAGACAGGTCGCGATCTGACGCTCGCGCTGCTGGCGGTGGCCGACCAGCTTGCTGACGAAACCGGAAGCGTTGTCGATCGGCGCGCCGTGGGTCGGGTAGTAGCGTTGCTCGGGCCGCGCCGCGACCTTGCGCAAAGACTCGATATAGGCGCGCATGTCGCCGTCGGGCGGCGAGATCACCGTCGTCGACCAGCCCATGACGTGGTCGCCCGAGAACAGCGCCTGCTCTTCCTTGAAGGCGAAGCAGAGGTGGTTGGAGGTGTGGCCCGGGGTATGCACCGCTTCCAGAGTCCAGCCCTCGCCGGTAATGACCTGGCCGTCCTTGATCTCATTGTCGGGCACGAAGTCCATGTCGCCGCCGGCCTCGACGACGATGTCGCTGCCCGAGCCGTGCGGGCCGAAACCCCAGGTCGCAGTACCCGTATGGGCCTTCAGCGCCGCGGCCGCGGGCGAGTGGTCGATATGGGTGTGGGTGATGACGATATGGCTCACCACCTCGCCCGTGAGTGCCGCCTTCAAGGCTTCGATGTGGCTCGCGTCCGCGGGGCCGGGGTCGATCACGGCGACGCTGCCGCGGCCGACGATATAGGTGCCCGTGCCATGAAAGGTGAAGGCGCTGGGGTTGGGTGCGATGACGCGGCGCAGCAGCGGGCTGACCTCGGCGACGGCGCCATATTCGAAATCGAGCTCCTTGTTGAGGGGTGGCCGCATGGCTCAGACCCCCAGCTTGGCGGCGAGATCGAGAAAATCGTCCGCCACCACGTCCCAGTCGCCTTCGGGCTCGATATCGTCGGTCTGGCCGGGACCGTACTCTGTTGGCCGTCGAATGAATGCCGTGCGCATGCCGGTTTTCGCCGCGTGCTCCAGGTCGCTGTTGTGGGCCGCCACCATGATGGCCTGGCCGGGCGCCAGGCCGAGCATGGCGACCGTGGTCTTGTAGGATTCCGGCAGCGGCTTGTAGGCGCGCGCGACCTCGGCGCCGAGCACCGCGTCCCAAGGCAGGCCCGCGCGCTTGGCCATGTTGACCAGCAGCGCCACATTGCCGTTCGAGAGCGTCGCCAGGGTGTAACGGGTGCGCAGGCGGGTCAGCCCGGCGACCGCATCGGGCCAGGGATCGAGCCGGTGCCAGACCTTGTTTAGGTGGACCTTCTCGTCCTCGCTCAGGCCTTCGATCGCGAACTGGCCGAGCAGGCGGTCGAGGATGCCGCGATGCAGCTGGTCGAGAATGACCCAGCCCTTGCCGCCGCTGCGCACTTCCTCCATGGCCGGCTGGTAGCCCGCCCGCCAGGCATCGGCGAAAGCTTCCCAGTCGATATCGATGCCCTTGGCGGTAGCCAGCGCGCGGCCCTCGCGGATGAGGCTCGAGCGCCAATCCACCACGGTGCCGAAGACGTCGAAGCAGAGCGCCTCGACTGCAGCCATGCTCATTGTGATTTCCTCGCATCCTGAATGGCACGCCAGACCCTCTGCGGGGTGTATGGCATGTCGAAATGGCGCACGCCGAGCGGCTTGAGCGCGTCCATCACCGCATTGGCCAGCGCCGGCGGCGCCCCTGCCGCGCCGGCCTCGCCGCAGCCTTTGAAGCCGGCCGGGTTCGACGGCGAAGGCGTCTCCAACGATTCAAAGTCGATAGGCGGCAGCTGGTCGGCGCGCGGCAGGCAGTAGTCGAGCAGCGAGCCCGACAGAAGCTGGCCGTTCTCGTCATGGACCACATGCTCGAAGCCGGCCTGACCGAGTCCTTGCGCGACGCCGCCATGCACCTGGCCGGCCAGCATCAGCGGGTTCAGCGTACGGCCGAAATCATGGGCCACGGCATAGGCGGCGATCGTCACGATGCCCGTCTCCGGGTCGATCTCGACTTCGCAACAATGACAACCGTTAGGATAGGTATGGTTTTCGGGCGTGAAGCGGCCGATGGTCACGAGCGACACCGCTTGCGCCGCCGCTTGCTCGGCGACGCCGGCCCAGTCGAGAGCGCGGTCGGTGCCGGTAATGACGAAGCGGCCGTCGGCGAACTCGATGTCCTCGTTGGCGGCTTCCAGCGCCTCTGCCGCCAGCGGCGTCGCCAGATCGATGAGATCGCGGCTGGCATAGGTCAGACAGGCGCCGCCGAGGGGGATCGACCAGGAGCCGCCCGTGCCTTGGCCTTCCTTGACCACGTCGGTATCGCCCTGGATCACCTGCACCCGCGCCGGCTCGATGCCGAGCATGTCGCCGGCGAGCTGGGCGAAGGCGGTCTCGTGCCCCTGGCCGTTGGACTGGCTGCCCGTGAGCACGGTGGCGCCGCCATCCGCCTCGACGCGCAGCTCGGCGCTTTCCGAGACGCCGTGGCCACAGCGCTCGACGTAATTGGCAATGCCGAAGCCACGCAAGCGGCCCATTTCCGCCGAGGCGGCACGCCTCGCCTCGTAGCCCTCCCAGTCGGCGCGCGCGAGCCCGGCATCGAGGGTCTCTTCGTAGCGCCCGGCATCGTAGTTGAGGCCGAGCGGCGTCGGGAACGGCAGCTCGTCCGGCTGCAGCGTGTTGCGGCGGCGCAGCGCGATGCGGTCGACGCCGAGGTCGAAGGCCGCGACATCGACCAGGCGCTCGAGCAGATGCAGGACCTCCGGCCGTCCGGCGCCGCGATAGACCTCGGTCGGCACGGCGTTGGTGAAGGCGCCGCGCACCCGGGCATGGATCGCCGGCGTGCGATAGACGCCGTTGAGCGCCGGCGTGTTGACCACCGGCGGCATGGTGCCGCGCCCCGAGGCATGGGCGCCGAGATCGGCCAGCACATCGACGCGCAAGGCAAGAAAATCGAGATCCTCGCCAAGCGCCAGCTCGGCCCGCGTGAGGCGGCCGCGGCCGTGGAAGTCGGTGAGGAAGGCATCGCTGCGATCGCCGATCCAGGAGACGGGGCGGCCGAGCTCGCGCGCCGCCCATAGAATGAGGGGGTATTCCGGGTAGAGCGAGTTCTTGATGCCGAAGCCGCCGCCGACATCGCCGACCAGCACGCGGAAGCGGTCTTCGGGCAGGCGGAACATCTCGGCCAGCTCGGCGCGCAGGGGGTGGGGCATTTGCGTCGGCATGGTGATCTCGAAGCGCCCGGTCGCGGCGTCGTAGCGGGCGAAGGCGCCGCGCGTCTCCATGGCGCCGATGACGACGCGATTGTTGACCGCCTCCAGGCTCACCCGATGCCGGGCGTCGGCGAAGGCCGCCTCGACCGCCGCGGCATCGCCCGCCTCCCAGTCGAAGGCGAGGTTGCCGGGGATGTCCGGCCAGAGCTGCGGCGCCCCGTCGGCCAGCGCCTCGGCCGGCGTGATGACCGCGGGCAGGGCCTCGATATCGACCACGATGGCCTCCGCTGCATCGCGCGCGGCAGCCGCCGTCTCCGCCACCACCATGGCCAGGCTGTCGCCGACGAACCGAACCCTGTCGGTTGCCAGCACCGGGGCGTCGGGCAGGCGCGTCTCGGCGCCGGGCCGGGACGGCGGACTGAAGGCGATCGGCATCGGCCCCAGCGCCTCGGCCACGTCGGCCGCCGTGACCACCGCCAGGACGCCCGGCATGGCACGTGCCGCCGCCGTCTCGATAGCGCGGATGCGGCCGTGGCCATGGGCCGAGCGCAGGAACCAGGCATGGGCCTCGCCCTCGGCGCGGCAGTCCGCGACGAAGCGGCCCCGGCCCGTCAGCAGCCGTGGATCCTCCTTGCGCCTGAGCGGTTGGCCGATGCCGAACTTCACCATGGCGCAAGCCGCCTCATGGGTTGCCGCGGGCCTCGATCGGCCAGATATCGACCAGGGTGTCGCCGCGCACGCAGTGATAGGCGTCGTAGAGGTTCACGGTGGGATCGCAATGGGGTACCAGGCAGGCCAGCTGGGCACCGACCGCGAGGCGCTCGTTGGCCTCGCCATAGACCACCGCGCCATGCTCGTCGCCGAAGAACTTGTAGGTCGAGCCGACAGGGGTGCGCACGGCGAACTCGGGCTCCGGGCCGTCAGTGGCGAAGCTCTTCAGCCCGGCATCGATGATGGCGTGGCTGCCATGCACGTCGTTGACCACGCTCGACTGCACGAACAGCGACGGCGTGAACGGGCGTGCCGCATCCTCGCGCAGCACGACGGCATTGTACTGCACGTCGGTGAAGACGTAGGAGCCCGCCTGCAACTCGTTGAACAGCCCGTGGCGGTGATCCATATCGTGGCTGCCGGTGCCGCCGCCGGTCACCAGAGGCGCCGGCAGGCCCGCCGCTTCGAGCGCCGCCACGGTTTCGCCGAGGCGCTTGTTCTCGGCCGCCACGGCGGCGGCGCGCTCGGCATAGTCCTCGACATGCTGGAGATGGCCGTAATAGGCCTGCACGCCGGCGAAGGCGAGGCCGGGCGCGGCATCGATCGCCTGCGCCAGGGCCACCACGTCGGCCGCCGTCGCGGCGCCGGTGCGGTGGGTGCCGACATCGAAATCCGTGACCACGGCAAGCGGCCGCTCGCTGCCGGCCGCCGCGGTCGCCGCCGCCAGCGCAGCTACGTGAGCCAGCGTATCGGTGGCGACCTTGAGGGCTTCGGTCTTGCCGTGCAGGGCCATCAGCCGCGCCACCTTGGCCTCGCCGGTCGGCGGCGAGGTGACCAGGACCGGCACGCCGGCGGCAACCATGACCTCGGCCTCGCGGATGGTGGCGCAACAGACGCCGACCGCGCCCGCGGCCAGCTGCGCCTTGGCGATGGCGGTGCATTTGTGGCTCTTGGCATGGGGACGCAGTGCCTGGCCGGTGGCGCGGCAATGCGCTGCCATCAACTCCAGATTGGATTCCATGATATCGAGGTCGAGCACCAGGGAAGGCGTGCTAAGCTGCCAGCGGCTGCCGGGCACGCCGACCAAATGGGCGTTGGGGGACTCCATTGGCCTCACTCTTGCAGATTGGGATTACAGAGCCCATGTGGTTAGCAGTCCGCGGGCCATGCCGCAAGGCGCAGTGCGGCCGGGATGACCGGGGCCGCCGTTGATGGGTCGGTGGATAAACTGTGTAAAACTCGCAAATCCTGTGGATAACCACGAAATGTTGTGGATTGCGTCTCGGATTTCGACTAAATCTATGTGGCGGTGCAAACATAACAAAGAGGTCGAGCGGCATGGCTTGGACAGACGAGGCAGTGGAAACGCTACGCACCATGTGGTCCGCGGGCGCCAGCGCACGCGAGATCGGGGAGCGCGTCGGGGCCACCCGTAACGCGGTGATCGGCAAGGCCAATCGGCTCGGCCTGTCCCATCGCGCCAAGGCCGCCAAGGCCAAGCCTGAGGCCAAGCCGCAGCCCATGAGCCCGCTCGACCTAAACGAGAGAATGTGCCGTTGGCCGATCGGCCATCCCGGCGACAACGACTTCCGCTTTTGCGGTGCCCAGCGCATCCCCGGCCGGCCCTATTGCGCCGACCATTGCGCCGTCGCCTATCGCGGCAAGATCGTCGAGGCGGCCTAAAAACCGGAGACAGTTTACTTTTTACGAGCGTAAAAAGTAAACTGTCTCCGGTTTTTAAAAAGTAAACTGTCGCCGGTTTTGTCAGCGGTGTTTTGGCCGCTGAGTCAACAACAAGCGCAGCAGCACAGGCATCGCCAGGGTCGTCACCACGGCGGCAATCACCAGGGCGGAAAACAAGTTGGCGACGAGCGGGCCGGCGGTCTCGCCGTTGGCGAATATACCCGCCCGCTCGGCGATGCTGAGCACTACCAGCTCGACCGCGCCGCGGCCGGTCATGCCGATGCCGACCGCCAGCGCCTCTCGTTTCGGCAAGCCACTGAAATAGGCCGGCAAGCCGGCGCCGATCACTTTGCTCAGCATGGCGGTGGCGATCAGCAGCGCCACGAAGCCGGGAATGACGGCAAAGGCGCCAAGGTCGAGGCGTAAGCCGATGGAGGCGAAAAAGACCGGACCCAGCACGCCGAAGGCCGCTGCCGAGATGACGCGCTTGACCTGGGCATAGGTGGTCTCGCCGACGCTCTCGGGCTCGAAGAAGAGCCCCGCCACGAAGGCACCGATAACCATGTGCATGCCGAGCGCCGAGGCCAGCAGGCCGAAGCCGAGCGCCACCGCGAGGACGCTGGACAGCACCAGCGCGGGCCCCGGCTGGCGTGCCAGGCGCCGCCACAGCGCCGGCAGCACGAAGCGCGCCAGCGCGAGTGTCAAGACGAAGAACAGCAGCACCTTGGCGAACAGAAGGCCAAGCTCGCCAACCTCGGGAAAGCGGCCGCTGGCGACCACCGCCGTCGCCACCGCCAGCAGGATCAGCCCGATCACGTCGTCGAGGATCGCCGCCGCGATAACCACCTCGCCGACAGGGCGGTGCAACAAGCCAAGCTCGCGAAAGATTTCCGCCGCCACGGGCACGGCGGTGATCGCCAGCGCCGTGCCCACGACCAAGGCCTGGGCCAGGCGGAAGCCGGAGTCGGGAATGAAGACCCAGGCCAGCGTGAAACCCGCCGCGAAGGGCAGCACCACGCCGCCGAGGGCCACGAGCACGGATTGGCGCGAATGTTCCGCGATCTCGGCCGGCTTCATCTCGATGCCGGCAAGCAGCAGCAATAGGAAAATGCCGATCTCGCCACCAAGACCGACAGCCTTGCTGTCAGGCAAGGCGCGCAGCACCTCGGGCAGCCAGGGCATGGCGCCGATGGCCAGGAACAGGGCGACCCCCGCCAGCATTTCGCCGAGCGCCGCCGGCTGACCGGCGCGGGCGCCGAGCCAACCGGCGGCCCGGGCCAGGGCAAAGACGGCAAGAAGCTGGATCGCCGCCTCGATCATGCGCCGAGGCGGGTCATTCTAGCGCACCAGCAGCACCGAGCAGCGGGCGCCGCCGAGCACGCTTTCGAGCTCGCGGCGCAGGCGCGCCTCGTCTTGCGCGCCGGGCCCGCCCGCGGTCCACACCACGATAGCGCCCGGCTGGCGCCGTGCCGCCGCCTGCAGGCCGCGCCGGCCACCGGCCAGGCGGTGGTAGCGCACCGGCAGCTCAAGCCCGCCAAGCAGTCCCTCCGCCGCCTGGCGCGCTGTTGCCGCCGCCTTGTCGGCGCCCGGCAGCAGCACGGTCAGGCCGCGCTCCGTGGCCAGGGCCATGATGGCGGCCGCGGTCAGCGTTCGCCGGCCGGCCTTGCCGCCGCGCCAGGCCACCAGCACTTCGCGCGTGCCGTCGTCGTCCGAATGCAGACACAGCACCGAGGCGCGGGTGCGCGCCAGCGCCGGCCCCAAGGCGCGCCCGAGCGCCGCATCGTCGAGAATAAGCAGGTCGTCGGCATCGGTGGCGGAGAGGATCTCGCGCGCTGCCACGCCGCGCACCACCTGGAAGGACCAGGGGATGGCCTTGCCTTCGGCGAGGCGCGCAAACGCCGCGCGCGTCTCTTGCGCCGCCCGGCGCAGGGCGCGTTCCAGCATGCCGTGGTCCACGGCGCGCGATAGCGGCCCGGCACCGGCGACCCGGGTGAACGGCAGGGCGCCCATATGCAGCAGGTTGACGTCCTCGACGAACAGCCCGACGAGCTCGGCCCCCTCGCGCGCGGCCAGCGCCGCCGCCGCGCCGAGCACGCGCCGGCTGGCCTGGGAGGCGTCAAGCGCCACCACGACGCGGCGGAAGCCGGCGCCCTCAGCCATCGTCCTTGGCCTTGCCGTTGCTGTTGTTCGCGCCTTTGCCCGCCTGGCGCCGCTTCTCGGCGAAGTCGCGCAGGCGCTCGACTACGCGGCGGTTGATGCTGCCTTCGGGATAGATGCCGTTGCGGTTGGCCTTGCCGGCGGCAACGCCTGTCAACAGCTCGATGCCCTGGTCCACATGGCTCACCGGCCAGATACGAAACTGCCCGGCCGTCGCCGCTTCGACGACATCCTCGCGCAGCATCAGGTGCTTGACGTTGGCGGCCGGGATCAGCACACCTTGCCCGCCTGTCAGGCCACGCGCCCGGCAGAGGTCGAAGAAGCCCTCGATCTTTTCGTTGGCGCCGCCAATGGCCTGCACCTCGCCGAACTGGTTGACCGAGCCGGTGACGGCGATGCCCTGGTCGATGGGAACCTCCGACAAGGCCGACAGCAGCGCATAAAGCTCGGTCGAAGAGGCGCTGTCGCCATCGACGCCGCCATAGGACTGCTCGAAGACCAGACTGGCGGCGAGCGACAGCGGCTCGTCCTGGGCATAGCGCGCGGCGAGGAAGTTGGAGAGAATAAGCACGCCCTTGGAATGGGTGGCGCCGCCGAGCTTGACCTCGCGCTCGATGTCGATGACCTGGCCGCGGCCCATGCGCACGCGGGCGCTGATGCGCGAGGGCTTGCCGAAGGCGAAGCCGCCGAGCTGCATCACGGCCAAGCCGTTGATCTGCCCGGCCTTGGCGCCGCCGGTCTCGATCAGGACGGTGCCGCGCTCGATCTGCTCGCGCATGCGCTCGGGGATACGGTCGCTGCGGCGCAGCCGCGCCGCCAGTGCCGTGCGCATGTCCTCGACCTCGACCAGGCGCGCCTCGCGGCGCCCGGCCCAATGGTCGGCCTCGGCCAACAGGTCGGCGATCTCGCGCGTCAAGGTGGACAGGCGCTCGGAATCGTCCGTCATGCGCGCGCTTTCCTCGATCACCAGCGCCACCGCGTCGCGGCTCAAGGGGCGCAAGCTTGCCGCCCGCGCCCGGGTCGCGATGAAGCGCGCATAGAGCAGGCTGGTGTCCGGGTTGCGTGGCATGCGGTCGTCGAAATCCGCCGCCACCTTGAACAGCTCCGCGAAGTCCGGGTCGTGCTGGCGTAGCAGAAAGTAAAGCATTGGCTCGCCGAACAGCACCACCTTGACCCGCACCGGAATGGGCTCGGGCTCGAGCGAGACCGTGCTCACCAGGCTGAATATCTGGCCCAGGGACTCGATGCGTATCTCGCCCGACCGCAGGGCCTCCTTGAGGCCTTCCCAGGCATGCGGGCGGGTCAGCAGGCCGCGCGCGTCGATGATAAGATAGCCGCCATTGGCGCGGTGCAGGGCGCCGGGCTTGACCAGGCTGAAATCGGCGACCAGGGTGCCCATCTCGGCCTGATGCTCGACGCGGCCGACCAGGTTCTGGTAGTTGGGGTCGGGCTCGAAGATGACCGGCGCGCCCTTGCAGCGGCTGTTGTCGACCAGCAGGTTGACCCGATAGCGGCCGATGGCCTGGGCTGCCGAGGCATGCCCGTCCCGCGGCATCTGGGTGGGTCCCTCCTCGCTCTTCGGCATGGGCCGGAACAGGGCGGCATTCTCGATCACGTCGTCCTGCACCCGGCGCAGGTAAGCCACCACCGGCTCCATATCGGCATATTTGGCGCACAGCGCCTCCATCAGGTGGCCGACGGCGAAGGCGGTGACCTCGCGGTCGAGGTCGCGCAGCTTGTCGCGCGCGCCCTGCACCAGG
>CAZVDW010000403.1:0-2967 GCA_964625645.1 uncultured Rhodospirillaceae bacterium | reverse complement strand
CCGCGCTCGCCGAGAAAGGTCGAGAAGCCTTCCGGCAGGGCATCGAGGAAACCTTCCGCGGCCGCGGCGCGGGCGGCCTCGCGGACCTCGTCGTCGGAGGCCTCGGGCCGGCCATAGCGAATATTGTCCCAGGCGTTGCCGGAGAATATTACCGGTTCCTGGGCGACCAGGGCGAAGCGCTCGCGCAAGCTGCGCGGCTCGGCGCGTTTCACATCGATGCCGTCGAGGGTGACGCTGCCGGCGAGGGGATCGTAAAACCGCAACAGCAACTGGAAGACCGTCGTCTTGCCGGCGCCCGAGGGTCCGACTAGGGCGACCCGCTCGCCCGGGGCGACGGCGAGATCGATGCCGCTCAGAGAGGCGCTGTCCGGCCGGCTCGGATAATGGAAGGTGACGCCATCGAAGCCGAGCGCGCCCTCGGCCGGCTCGGGCAGGGGCTCCGGGGTCGCGGGCGCCGCCACGTCGGACTCGACCGCCAGCAGCTCCAGCAGGCGCTCGGTGGCACCGGCCGCCCGCTGCAAGTCGCCATAGACCTCGCTGACGGCGCCGACGGCGCCGGCGACGACCACCGCGAAGAAGACGAACTGCGACAGCTCGCCGCCGCTCAAGCCACCGCCGAGCACTTCGCGCCCGCCGACCCACAAGACCACGGCGACGGCACCGAAGACGCTGGTCATGACCAGGGCGGTAAGCAGGGCGCGGGCACGAATGCGGTCAATGGCGACGGCGAAGGCCGCTTCCACGCGATCGGCGAAGCGCCGGCGCTCGTGGCCCTCGTGGGTATAGGCCTGCACGGTGCGGATGGCGTTCAGCGATTCCTCCACCTGGGCGCCGACATCGGCGATGCGGTCCTGGGCGGCGCGCGAGAGCCGGCGCACGCGGCGGCCGAAGACCATGATCGGCAACACCACAAGCGGCACCAGCACGAAGACCAGGCCGGTCAGCCAGACGCTGGTGACGAAAAGCATCACCGTGCCGCCGAGCAGCAGCAGCAGGTTGCGCAGCGCCACCGAGGCACTGGAGCCGATCACCACCTGCAGCAGCGTGGTATCGGTGGTCAGGCGCGAGAGCACCTCGCCCGTGCGCGCGGTCTCGAAAAAGCCCGGCGAGAGGCCGATGACGCGGTCGTAGACGTCGCGGCGGATGTCGGCGACGACGCGCTCGCCGATCCACGAGACCAGCATGAAGCGGCCATAGGTGGCCGCCGCCATCACCAGCACCACGACCACCAGGCCGGCCAGGGCGCGGTCGAGCACCGCGGCATCGCCGTCGCCGAAGCCATTGTCCACGAGATAGCGCAAGCCGACGCCGAGCGAGAGCACGCTGGCGGCGGCCACGCTCAGGGCCAGGGTGGCGCCGGCGATCTGCCGCAGATAGGGGCGCAGATAGCCGCCGAGGCGGCGCAAATGGCCGAGACCGCTGCGCGGCCGGTCGCTGGAACGGGCTTCGCCGATATTCATGGCGCCTCAGGCAAGCCCGAGGGCGCGGCCGGCCGCCGCCGACAGCTCTGCTTCCAGGAGCGCATGCAGATCGTGGCCATGGCGGCGGTCGGTCCAGGCCTTGGCCGCTTCGTCGTAGACGTAGTGCCCGGCGCCACTGCGCGGCGAGGACAGCCACAGCTCGCGATTGGCGGCCTGGCGGTTGAGCACATATTGGCTGTCGTCTTCGAGCGTGATGGTCAGCACCTCGTCGATCAGCTCGGCCTCGAGCACGTCGCCCGCCACGGCATCGATGCGGTCCATCAGCGCCTCCAAGGTCGCACCCGACAGGGCGTGGAACCCACTTTCGTCCATAATCTCGCCTTTCAACACGCGTTGTCGCGGATATAGAGCACCGGCCGGCCTTGTGGAACCGCCTTGCTTGGGCTATACAGCCCGCCGCGCCAGTAGCGGAGCCGCAGAATGAAAGCCGATATTCATCCCGACTATCACGACATCACCGTGGTGATGACCGACGGGACCGAGTTCACGACCCGTAGCACCTGGGGCAAGGAAGGCGACGTGCTCAAGCTCGACGTCGACCCCAAGAGCCATCCGGCCTGGACCGGCGGTGCCCAGCGCATTGTCGACACCGAAGGTCAGGTCGCGCGCTTCAACAAGCGCTTCGGCGCCTTCGGCCTCGGCAACAAGGGCTGAGCCCGACACCCAGCCAACTCTAGGCGCGGCGGCGGACGCCGCGCACCCACCACAACAGCGTGGCGAGGCCCAGCGCCAACAGCGCCGCGCCCCATAGCGCGCGCACCGCGCGCTGGGAATGCTGGCGCAGCACCAGCTTGCCGTCGTGGCGCAGATCGACGATCTCGATGCCGTAGCCACCACAGACCTGCCCGGCCAGGTCCGGCGCCAGGAAGCTGACGCGATCGCCGGCCTGTAGGGCCGTTTCGATGACGTGGAGGCGATGGTGATAGACGGGATAGTGGTAGGTGCAGCTACGGTCGTCGAAATTCATCACAAGAAAGCCGCCCATGGTATCGCCGTCCGGGGAATCCGAATCGGTGAAGCTTGGGTCCGCTGACAGAAAGGCGATGGTCCCCTGGTGCGGCGCCAGTGTCCATGGCGCGGCACCGCTCAGCAACAGCAGCCCCACGGGCGCGGTGACGGTCGCCACCAGAATGATCAAGCTGCGGCCCATCGAGGGTGCCAGGGCGCGACGAGTGCGCCGCCGGGCCACCAGCCATAGCCACAACAGCAGAATGCCGACCGCCACCACGTAGAGCCCTATGTCGGCTGCCAACAGGGTCAGCAGGAGCCACACCGCCAGCAGCGACGCCAGGACGAAAATCACCGTGTGGCCTGCTGCGGCCTCGCCCTCGGCATTGATCTCCGCCGGGGGCCGCCGCCGCCAATTCCGGCCAACCAGCCACAGCAGCGTCGGACCAATGGTGACGGCAGCCACGCTGGTCAGCATACCGACCAGAACCGGGTCGGGCACCGGCAGGGAAGGCAGGGCGGTCTCCATCGTGCTGAA
>CAZVDW010000402.1:0-7012 GCA_964625645.1 uncultured Rhodospirillaceae bacterium | reverse complement strand
ATCATCATGAGCATCGCGGCCCTGGGCTATTATTATTTGACTAACCGCTACACCTCTTCGATTCTGTTCGACCGTGACCTGATGGCAGAGGAGGCGCTCGATGCCCGTCTCGCCCATATCGTCGATACGGTCCTCGGCTATTTGCGAGCTTGAGGTCTTGCCATGATCCAGTTGCGTCGCGAGCGTGAGAAAGACCGGGCCGCAATCCGTGCCGTTCACGATGCGGCGTTCGGCGGCCCTGACGAGGGCCGGCTTGTCGACCGCCTGCGCAGGGATGGCGCTGCGCTGCTGTCGCTGCCGGCTCTGGTGGACGGCAGGATCGTCGGCCACATTCTGTTCAGCCGCCTGGCGATGGCCGTGCCGGCGGTGGCCTTGGCGCCGGTCGGCGTGCTGCCGGGCCATCAGCGTCGCGGTATCGGGTCGTCCCTTGTGCGCAAGGGCCTCGAGCTGTGCCGCGAGCGCGGTATCGCCGCCGTGCTGGTTCTTGGCGAGCCCGCTTATTACGAGCGCTTCGGGTTCTCCGTCGATCTCGCAGAGGGGCTCGATTGCCCCTATTCGGGACCCTATCTGCAGGCGCTGGAGCTTTTGTCCGGTACCATCCGGCCGGGCACGGTCGGCTATCCGCCTGCGTTCTCCGCGTAGGGTCACGGCATCTCGGGCGCGAAGCCCATGCGCTCGAGGATGTCGCGCTGCCGGTCTATGCCGTCGGCGACTTCGATCAGCATCACGCCTGTCTCGCCGAGCTTGAAGACGGCGCGCTCTGTCACGTAGAGCACTTCCTGGCCGGCGCGGCGGGCTTCGGCGCCGCTGAAGGTGACTTCGCGCACCTTGGGGACCAGCTTGGGCACGCTGCCGGGGCACGTGATGGAGATGCAGCCGCCCCGCTGTTCGACCTTCAAGCCCTTGGCCTCGAAAGTGCCGCAGAAGACCACCTTGCGCGCCTTGCGGGTGATGTCCATGAAGCCGCCGGGGCCGACCACGCTGTCACCCAGGCGCGAGACGTTGACGTTGCCGTCCGCGTCCATCTCGCCCATGCCGAGGAAGGCGATATCGATACCGCCGCCGCTGTAGAAATCGAATTGGTCGAGCGAGCTGACGATGGCCTGCGGGTAGCGGCTGGCGCCGAACAGCGGGCCGTCGATGAGGTCGCCGTTATGGCCACCCTGCTCGATGGTGCCCCACAGCGCGGCTTTCTCGGCCGCCGACACCAGGGCGGGAATGGCCGCCGGCATGCCGAAGCCGAAATTGACGCTGGCGCCGGGGCGCAACTCGCGCGCGGCACGGCTGGCGATGATCCGCCGCACGCCTTCGGGCGCCGTGCCTTCGCAGCCTACGCCGCGGGCCACTTCACCACTCAGTGCCGGGTCGTGGGCGCCGGCATGGGTCTGCATCTGTTCCGGGTAATGAACGATGTGGTCGACCAGCACGCCGGGAATGCTGGCCAGCCGCGCCGGCAGGATCGGCGCATCCGATAGTGCGCCGACCTGGGCGATGACCTGTCCGCCGGAATTGTGCGCGGCCAGCGCCACGGCATAGGCGTCGAGATCGGCCGGCTCGCGCTGCAGGCTGAGATTGCCGCAGCTATCGGCATGGCTGGCGCGGATGATGCCGATGTCGATGGGGAACGGCTTGTAGCGCAGATAGGGGCGGCCATCGAACATCACGCGCTCGACCAGGTCCTCCCCGGCGCTGTCGTTCGCCTTGCCGCCGCCATGGTCGGGATCGACGAAGGTTCCGAGCCCCACTTCCGTGGTCACGCCAGGGCGGCCCGCCCCGATCTCGCGGAACAGGGTGGAGAGCACGCCGGCCGGCAGCACATAGGCCTCGATCAGGTTGTCCCGCGCCAGGGCCTGCATGGCCGGGGCCCAGGCCCAGTGGCCGCCGATGACGCGCCTGACCAAACCTTCATGGGCGAAGCGGCCGACGCCGCTGCCGCCACCGTCGCCGACCCCGAGGGCATGCACCAAGGTAAGGTCGCGGGGATGCCCGGTGGCGAGGAAACGCGCCTCGATCGCGGCCATCACCGCATCGGCCTCCAGCAAGCCGCCGCCGGAGCCGGTAATTGCGACCGTTGCGCCATCGTCTATGGCAGAGGCCGCTTCTGTTGCACTCGTCGCCTTGCCCATGATTTTTCCGCTTGCCCGCCGGGGTCTTTCTCCGGTACTCAAGTAACCAGTTAGTTACATCAAGTGGCGGTCGCTGGAAAGCCTCAATCGACCGCGGGGGAAGAAGCATGGCCGAGAGCGAGGAACACCGGCACATTCGCGACACCACGCGGCGCTTTGCCGACGATGTGATCCGCCCGGCGGCGGAAGCGCTTGATAAAGACGAGCGCTTTCCGGCCGAGATCTATGCCCGCATGGCGGAGCTTGGCCTGTTCGGCATCACGGCGCCGGCAGACGATGGCGGCATCGGCATGGATGCGCTGGCCTATGCCATCGTCATGGAGGAGTTGTCGCGGGGTTACAGCTCGGTCGCCGATCAATGCGGGCTGGTCGAGCTGATCGTGACCTTGCTGACGCGTCACGGCACGCCCGCGCAGAAGGCGGAGCATCTCGGCCCCGTGCTGGCGGCGGAAAAACGTGTCGCCTATTGCATTACCGAGCCCGAGGCGGGCACCGATGTCTCCGGCATCAAGACCCTGGCCGAGCGTGACGGCGACGGCTGGCGGCTGTCGGGCGGCAAGATCTGGATCCACAACGCGCCTGTGGCCGATCTCGGCTTTGTGCTGGCCCGCACCGACCCTGAGGCCGGCAAGCGCGGCATGAGCATTTTCATCGTCGATCTGGCGGCGAAAGGCGTCAGCAAGGGCAGCAAGGAGCACAAGATGGGCCAGCGCGCCTCCCAGGTGGGGGCGCTGCATTTCGACTCTGTCGCGCTTCCCGGCGATGCGCTTCTTGGCGAGGAGGGCAGGGGCTTTCACATCATGATGAGCGTGCTTGACAAGGGCCGCGTCGGCATTGCCGCGCTCGCCGTCGGCATCGCCCAGGCGGCACTGGAGGCGGTGCTCGACTACATGCCCGCGCGCAAGCAGTTCGGCCAGCCGATCGCCGAGTTTCAAGGCCTGCAATGGATGCTGGCGGACATGGCCAAGGATATCAGCGCCGCGCGGCTGCTCACCCACGATGCCGCGGCCAGGCTCGAAAGCGGCGACGGCGCCACCATGGCCTGCTCCATGGCCAAATGTTTCGCCGGCGACGCGGCGGTCCAGCACACCGCCAATGCCGTGCAGATATTCGGCGGCAGCGGCTACATCCGCGGTTTCGAGGTCGAGCGCCTTTACCGCGACGCCAAGATCACGCAAATCTACGAAGGCACCAATCAGATCCAGCGCAGCATCATCGCGCGCGAGCTTCTCAGGGGATAAGGCAATGACGAATGGCGATGCGCGCCCGGTGGCGCTGGTAACGGGCTCTCAGAGGGGGATTGGCCGCGCCATCGCCGTGGCGCTGGCGAAGGCGGGCTTCGATATCGCCGCCAACGACCGCGACGACAGCGAGGATCTGGCGGCGACGGTTGCCGCCGTCGCCGGCAAGGCCGCCGCATTTCCCGCCGACATCGCCGACCTCGGCGCGCACGAGCCGCTGTTGGACAGGGTGTTGGAGCATTTCGGCCGCCTCGACTGCCTGGTCAACAATGCCGGGGTCTCGGTGTTGGCCCGCGCCGACCTGCTCGATGTCTCGCCCGAGAGCTACGACCGCTGCCTGTCGGTCAACACGCGCGGGCCGTTTTTCCTCACCCAGGCCTTCGCCAAGCGCCTGCTGGCCATGCCGGCAGCGGCGGCGGGCGTGCATCGCTCGATCACCTTCATCACCTCCGCCAATGCCGAGATGGCCTCGCTCAATCGCGGCGAATACTGCGTCTCCAAGGCGGGCCTGAGCATGGTCTCGCACTTGTTCGCGCTGCGTCTCGCCGAGCATGGCGTGGGTGTCTATCAGGTCCGCCCCGGGGTCATCGCGACCGACATGACCGCCCCGGCCAAGCAGCCCTATGACAAGGCCATCGCCGAAGGCCTGTCACCGATCCGCCGCTGGGGGCAACCCGAAGACGTTGCAGCCGCCGTCGCCACCCTGGCGCAAGGCCTGCTGCCGTTCACGGTCGGCGAAGCGATCCACGTCGACGGCGGCTTGCACGTGCCCCGCCTTTAAGGACAGACCCTGGTCGCCGACATGGTGGCCGACAGCCCGGGCGTTTGGATGTATCATTGCCACGTCAACGACCATATTGCGGCGGGCATGACGGCGCTTTACAGCGTCACGGAGTGACCGCCCAGGGGAATGACATGCATAGGATCGCCTGGATATTTTTGGCCATCGCCGTCCCGCAGCTCGCCCTGGCGGATCCTGCGCCCGGCTACAAGGTCTCCATGGTAGAGCGCGCCGCGGCAAAGGCGCAGGAGGTTGTTGCCGCCGGCGAATCGCCGCAACAGGACTGCACCATGGTCTCGATGCAGGGCGGCAACATTCTCGATCAGCATGCCGACGACACGGCGGCCGTGGCCGTGGTCGCCGAAGCGCTGGAGATTTGCGGCTACGAGGTGGCCGTGCCCTTTTTCGATGGCCTGCTCGACACTACGGCGGCGGCGCTTGCCGAAGACCCGGAGAGCCCGCAGCCGTGCCAGGACTTCGTACGTGAGTTCTCGATGTATTTCGCCCTGGTCAAGAACGCGCCGGAGCGCCTCGCAGAGGATGGCACCCCGGTGCCGCCGGCAAAGGACAGGGTCGGCGCCGCGATAGCGGAAAAAGCCACCGCGGTGTGCCCCTTTGCGGCCGCCATGATGGGGTTCTAAGGCAGGTCCGATTCCGCGACGCTGCATTGCAGCAGGTAGATGCCGGCCATCATGTCGCGCGCGCCGTGATCGGCCAGCGTGGCATCGGATAGCGTGCCATCGCGCAAAACCGCCAAGACAGCCGGCGTGATCGCTTCGATCAGCAGGGCCCAGTCGGCGACCTCGTCTTCCGTGTCGCGCAAGGCCTTCTCGTCGGTCTCCGTGCGGCTCGCGGCCTCGTCGCCGCGCAGCAGGTGCGCGGCCATGAAACCGGGCTGGGAGATCAGGTCCGGAAAGACCTCATCCGTCAGCCAGCTCGCCAGAGCGCTTTCCTGGCCATCCTTGGGCGACAGTCGAATGGTTAGCATGGCGGCGCCCTGGCCGTGGCCGAAGCTGGCGGCGACCGCGCAAAGCGTGCGGTTGCTGTTGCGGAAACCGGCAAGGTTGCGCTTGGTCCAGGGTGTCGGGTCGTTGAGGCGCGCGAGATAGCCTTTCGACGTCAGTGTCTCGACCGACTCGGTCTCGTAATAGGTGAGGTATTTGGGCTCGCCCTGCACCGCGGCGAAGCGCTTGCCGCGGCGAAAGCCGGCAATGCCGACCCGCTCCGGCATGTGTTCGAAGCTGTGCCAATGCAGGAAGTCGGCCTCGTCGCCCTCGAAGTCGTGCCAGAAGACCATCATGCCCTTGCCGAGCAGTGCCATCGCTTATTCTCCCATGTTTCGCATTGCCGACCGGTCGGGCTCGGCGGCTGCGGCAAAGCCGGTGCAGGCCAGCGAGCCGAGGGCAATGCGCCCCTCGCGAATGCTCAGACGCACCGTGCCGCCGGCGCGATGATACAGGTCCGGATGGGCGGCGAGAAAGGCTTCTTGCTCGGCCTCCGCCACGCCGCTCATGCCGTTCACGTAGTGATGTCCGTTGCGCTCCAGGTGCGAACACCCGATCAGGCTCGCCAGCGCCAGATCCTGCTGCACGGCGAGGCCGGCCTGGGTGCTGAGGTCTTCCGCCGACAGGAAGTAGCTCTCCTCACCGGCTTGCGCGTTCCAATGGCGGCAGCGCGCGGCGTTGAGGATGGATTTGTACAGCCCCTTGCACGACTTCGACGAGACGCCGCGATAGCCCAGCGCCTTGGCGCGGGGAAAGGAATCGAGCGTGCCGTCGGCCTCGTCGATCTCCAGCGGCTTGCCGATATCAAGGCCTGAGACGTCGGTCGATAGCGCCACGTCCCGATCCATCGGCTGTTCGACGAAAAGCAGTGAGTCATAGAGCCGCGCCAGCGCCGGTGTGCGGCGCATGGCATCCATCAGGGCCTGCACGCCTTCGATGTCGGCATATTGCTCGTTGCCGTCGAGGCTGGCGCGATAGGGCGCATCGATGCGGTCGAGCACCGCGGCGATATCGCTCAGGCGGGCGATGTCGGCCTCGACATCGCCGCCGGCCTTGAGCTTGAAGATGCGTTGGCCATAGGTCTCGATGACTTCCGTCAGGGTCTCGGGCAGGCCGTCAGCGAGGTGGCCTGAGCCTTCGAGGGGATCGATGAGGCCGACGGTATGACGCGCCTTGATCGTCTCAGCCGGGCGCAACCCGCGCACGAAGGCGTCGATGTCGAAGCCGGCGAGGTCGGGTGCCAGCTCGGTCTGCGCGATGCCTGGCAGGTTCGCCGCCATGGCAGCGAATATAGAGACCTCGTGCAGGCGGCACAGCGCGTCGAGGATCGCCTTGTCCAGCAAGGCCAGGCCGAAGCCCTCTACCAGCGGCCGCATGCCTTGCGCCATCTGCTCTTTGTAGCAGGCGGCATAGTGCCCGAACGCCGTGGCCGGGCCGGCCGCGCGGTAGAGCCATGCGGCCGAGGCGATGGCGTCGCGAAGCTGCTGGAAATTGTCTTCGTTCGAAAGCGCAGGATCCTTGTCGAACCACTTCGGCGCCAGCAATTCCGCCGCCATGCCGTGACCCTCGCGGCCGTCTTCGAGGCGAATGCGCACGCGCAGAAAAGCCTGTGGCGCTTCGGTCAGGGTGATCATGCCGAAGCGGAAAGGCAGGCGCAGGACAACGTCGCGCTCGTATCTCGCGACGTCGACCAGCGTCAGGCGCGGTGCCTCAGTCAAGGCCGTTTACCGCGAGCAGATGGCCCATGCGCTTCGCCGCCATGTCGGGATCGCAGATCAGCCCGGCGGTATCGGCGAGCCGCAGCAACTCCGCCAGATGCACCAGTGAGCGCGCGCTTTGCTGGCCGCCGACCATGACGAA
>CAZVDW010000401.1:0-5288 GCA_964625645.1 uncultured Rhodospirillaceae bacterium | reverse complement strand
CGCCCATGATGCAGGCCTCGACGTGCATGTCTGGGTCGACGAGACGCGGCCGCGCAACCAGGGTGCCTCGCTGACCGCCTTCGAGCTTGGCCAGCACGGCGTGCCGCACACGGTGATCGTCGACAATGTCGGCGGGCACCTGATGCAGCACGGCCAGGTCGATGCGGTGATCGTCGGCAGCGACCGCACCACCGGCAGCGGCGACGTCGCCAACAAGATCGGCACCTATCTCAAGGCGCTGGCGGCGCGGGACAATGGCGTGCCGTTCTATGCCGCGCTGCCGTCGAGCACCATCGACTGGTCCCTCAGCGACGGCGTCGCCGAAATTCCCATCGAGCAACGCGACGGCGAGGAAGTCGCCTGCGTCCATGGCCGGGCGCCCGACGGCAGCATCACCGGCGTTCGCATCATCCCGGACGGCAGCCCGGTCGCCAACTACGCCTTCGACGTGACGCCGGCGCGCCTGGTCGATGGCCTGATCACCGAGCGCGGCGTTTGCCAGGCCTCGCCGGCCGCCCTCGCCGCTCTCTATCCCGAGCGGGCCGCCTGATGCCGGGCTGGGTCGGCGCACGCCTGCCACGCAAGGAAGACCCGGCGCTGCTGACCGGGGCCGGGCGCTTCATCGACGACATGGCGCCGCTGCCGGGCATCGCCCATGTGGCGCTGCTGCGCTCGCCCTATGCTCACGCCCGCATCCGCGACATTGACGCGACGGCGGCGCTGGCGATGGAGGGCGTTGTCGGTGTCGTCACCGGCGCCGAGCTGACGGAAGGCCTGAAGCCTCTCGCCAGCGCCTTGCGGGCACCGATGACCTACTATCCGATGGCCGTCGATGTCGCCCGCTATGTCGGTGAGCCGGTGGCGCTCGTGGCCGCCGCCGACCGCTATCTGGCCGAAGATGCGCTGGAAGCGATCGTGGTCGATTACGAGCCCCTGCCGGCGGTGGCCGACCCGGCGGCGGCCATTGGCGACGATGCGCCCCTGGTTCACGAGGGCATGGACGGCAATCTCGTCCACCAACGGCATTTCCGCTATGGCGATCCCGATGCCGCTTTCGCGGCGGCGGACGAGACCGTGTCCCTGGCCTGGCGCTACCCGCGGCAATCCTGCACGCCGATGGAGACCTGCGGCGCCATCGCCCATTTCGAGAGCCATCCCGATCGCTACACCATCTGGTCCAACTTCCAGGGGCCCTATATCCTGCACGGCCTGATGAGTGGCGCCCTGGCCGTCGCTGGCAACTGCCTGCGCCTGATCAGCGCGCCGTGCAGTGGCGGCAGCTTCGGCAACAAGCAGGCCATGTTTCCACAGATGGTCATGCTTGCCGCTGCCAGCCGCCTGCTCGGTGTGCCGTTGAAATGGATCGAGGACCGCCTGGAAAACCTGCAGGCCGGTTCCTGCGCCGCCGACCGGGCCGATGCCGTATCCGGCGCCTTCGCCGCCGACGGCAGCCTGCTCGGCTTGCGCTACGACAACCTGATGAACGCCGGCGCCTATGTACGGGCGCCGGAGCCGGCCTCGCTCTATCGCATGCACGCGGCCTCGAACGGCTGCTATCGGGTGCGTGACATTGCCATCGACAATCGGGTGGCGCTGACCAACCTGCCGCCGGTTGGCCTCAACCGCGGCTATGGCGGGCCGCAGTTCTATTACGGCCTCGAACGCCTGATGGACAGCGCCGGCCGCCGCCTCGGCCTCGACCCGCTGGCCATGCGCCGGCGCAATATCATTCCCGCCGACGCCTTCCCCTACGAGGCCCCAGCCGGCGCCACCTACGATGCCGGCGACTATGAAAGCGTGCTCGATCTGGTCGCCGAGCGCGCCGACTACCCTGCCCTGCTGGCACAGCGCGAGGCGGCCCGCGACCAGGGCAAGCTGTTCGGCATCGGCATGGCCATGGGGGTCGAGCCCTCGGGCTCCAACATGGCCTATGTGACCCTGGCCCAATCGCCCGAGGAACGCGCCAAGGCTGGTGGCCGCTCCGGCGGGCCGGGCTCGGCGACGGTATCCTTCGATCCCTCGGGCGCGGTCACCGTGCGCACGGTATCGACACCCGCTGGCCAGGGGCACGCGACGGTCGCGGCGCAGATCGTCGCCGATCGCCTCGGCCTGCATCCGGACGACATCACCGTGAACACCCAGGCCGACACCTTCACCAGCGACTGGACGCTGGCATCGGGCAACTATGCCAACCGTTTTTCCTCGGTGGTGGTCGACGCCATTGCGCTCGCCGCGGATCGCATCGCCGGGCGGCTCAAGCGCATTGCCGGCGACATGCTGGAAGTCGCCGCCGAAGACATAGAATTGAGCGAAGGGCGCGCCCGCATCGTCGGCGTGCCGGACCAGGGCCTGCCCATCCGCCGGGTCGCGGCGCGCGCCCATTGGCATCCCCTCGGCCTGCCCGAGGGCGAGCCGGCGATGCTGAGCGAAACCTCGGTGGTCTCGCCGGATTTGCTCGGCCCGCCGGACGAGCAGGATCGCGTCGGCTCGGCCGTCACCTTCGGCATGGTCTGCGATCTCGCGGCCGTGGAGATCGACCGCGCCACGGGACGGGCGACGGTACAGCGTTATGTTTCGGTGCACGACTGCGGCACCATCCTCAATCCGCTCGTCGCCGAAGGCCAGGTCTTCGGCGGTTTTGCCCACGGCTTCGGCGCCGCCTTCCTGGAGGAGCTGACTTACGACGAGGGCGGCAATTTCCTCTCCGGCAGCTTCGCCGACTATCTCTGCCCGACGGCGCCCGACATGCCGGCCATCGAGACCGCTGCGGTGAGCACGCCATCGCCGCGCAACGCGCTGGGCTCGAAAGGCATGGGCGACGGCTCCGCCATGCTCACCCCTGCCGCCATCGCCAACGCCGTTGCCGATGCGCTGGGGCGCGACGATATCGAGATCCCGCTCACCCTGAACCGCCTCTGGCAGTTGGCGCAGTCATGAAGCCGCCGCGCTTTTCCTACGCCCGTCCCGAGACTCTCGACGAGGCGTTGGCGCTGCTCACAGACGGCGAGGCCAGCGTGCTGGCCGGCGGCATGTCGCTCGCCGCCATGCTCAACATGCGCCTCGCCGCGCCCGAGCTGGTGATCGATATCAACCGCCTGCCGGACTGCGACGCCATCACGGCGGAAGGCAATACAGTGCGCACACCGTGTCTGGTGCGCCAGGCCGATGCGCTCAGGGACGCGGGCGTGCCGCTGCTCGCGCTCGCCCTGCCCCATGTCGGCCATATGCAGACGCGTAATCGCGGCACCTTGTGCGGCTCCGTCGCCCATGCCGACCCCAGCGCCGAGGTGCCGCTCTGCCTGACGGCGCTTGGCGGCCAGGTCGAGCTGGCGTCGCACAAGGGCACGCGCCGGGTCGCGGCCGAAGATTTCTTCGCAGGCCTGCTGACCACCGCTCGCGAGCCCGACGAGCTGATAACCGGCCTGATCTGGCCTAAGGCCCGAGCCGGCACGGGCCATGGCTTTGCCGAGATCGCGCAACGCCCGGGCGATTTCGCGCTTGCCGCGGCGGCGGCCTGGGCGCGTCTCGACGGCGATATTGTCGAGATGGGATTTGCCTTGGGCGGTATCGAGGACAGGCCCCGCCTGTTCACGCCGGGCGCCGCGGGCATGCCGGCGAGCGAGGCGACGGCGCGCGAGCTGGCGGAAACGGCTGTGGCTGAGCTCGATGCCATGTCCGACCATCAGGCCGACGCCGCCTTTCGCCGTCACCTTGGTGTGGAAATGGCGACGCGCGCGCTCAGCGACGCCTTCGCGGGAGCGACAGGATGAAACGGATCGGCGCAGAAGAGCGGGTCATGGTGAGCCTGACCGTCAACGGCCGCCGCCGCTCAGGCCACGCCACGCCGCGCATGCTGCTCAGCGATTTCCTGCGCCATGAGGTCGGCCTGCCGGGCACGCACGTAGGCTGCGAGCATGGCGTTTGCGGCGCCTGCACGATCCTTATCGACGGCCGCGCCGAGCGCGCCTGCCTGACCTTTGCGGTGCAGGGCGAGGGCCGCGACATCGTGACCATCGAAGGCCATGCGGACGCTGGCGCCCTCAACGACTTGCAACAGGCTTTCAGCGCGCACGGCGCCTTGCAATGCGGCTATTGCACCCCCGGAATCCTGGCGTCCTGCGTGCAGTTCCTGGCCGAGAACCCGGCGCCCGACGAAGCCGCCGTGCGCGATATGCTGTCGGGCCATATTTGCCGCTGCACCGGCTATGTCGGCATGGTTCGCGCCGTGCTTGACGTGGCGGCCAAACGCCGGAGCACCGGGTGAGCATAGGCCAGGCCTTCGTCGAGACCGCCGCACAGAACGCCGACGCCCTGGCGCTGAGTGACGGTCCCGTGCGTCTCGGTTATCGCGACTGGCAGGCGCGCATTGCCGCTGTCGCCGGCGGCCTGCTGGCCCGCGGCCTGCGGCCCGGCGATCGCTTGTTGACGCTGCTTAGCAATCGCTGGGAGACCGCGACGCTCTACTGGGCCTGCCAGATGTCCGGCATCGTCTTCACGCCGTTCAACTGGCGGGCTACGGCGGACGAAGTGGCCGTCGTCGTGGCCGACAGCGATGCGAATCTCATCGTCTGCGAGCGACTGACCGGGCACACCGTCCCCGCAGGCAGCGTCAACATCGACGACGATTTTTCGCAGCTCCTGGCGAGCGAGCCGCTGCCCGCGCCCGTTGCCGTGGCGCCCGAGGATATCTCGCTCATGCTCTACACCTCGGGCACCACGGGAAGGCCCAAAGGCGTGCCACGCAGCCATGCCGCTGAGCTTGCCGCCGGGCGCAACGCCATCAGCCATCTGGACTACCAGCCCGGCGAATGCCAGCTCGGCGTCATGCCGCTGTTCCACACCATGGGCATCCGCCAATTGCTGACCTCAGGGCTGCTCGGCGGCCATTGGCTGGCGATGGCGCAGTTCGATGCCGGCGAGGCGCTGGCCCGTATCGCCGAGGAGCGCATCAGCGCGCTGTTTCTGGTGCCGACATTGTTCCACGACATGGTCAGCCACCGCGATATCGACACGACGGACCTCGCCAGCGTTCGCGCGATCGGCTATGCCGGCATGTCCATGACCAGTTCCCTCACCGCACGCTGTGTCGAAGCCTTCCGGCCGCAACGCTTCCACAATTTCTATGGCTCGAGCGAGATCTTCACTTTCACCATCTGCGACCACGTGGCCGACAAGCCCGGCTGCGCCGGCCGGCCCGGCATCGGCCAGTCGATCCGCGTCGTGCGCGCCGATGCCGAGCCCACCGTGCGCCCCGATGAGACCGTGGCCCAAGGCGAGCCTGGTGAGAT
>CAZVDW010000400.1:0-13941 GCA_964625645.1 uncultured Rhodospirillaceae bacterium | reverse complement strand
ACCTTCCAAATAAAATTGAACCACATTGCCAATTTTAGCAACACGCTGCGTACGACACTCAGGGACCCCAGGTGCGGATGAAAATCCTATTCGCTGGAAAGCCTGTGGGACGAATTAAGGGGACACCTTACGCGGAAGAGTAAGGTGTCCCCTTAATTCTCCCTCATTTCCCTGCCAAGGCCCCTCACCCCCCCACCGCTTCGCGGCGGGGCCCTCCCTCTCCCGCAAGCGGGAGAGGGTACGGCGGCGCCGCCGTCTTTGACATAGCCCATTGTTTGCGGCGGTCGCTTGGTGGCATGCTTCTGCCGACGCACCTTTAAAGCGGAAAGGAGCGGTGCCATGGCAATCGCGATAACCCTCAAGGAGTATCTCGCGGACCGCGGCGTCGACTACGACGTCGTCACGCACGCGCCGACTGGATCGTCCTCGCAAACCGCCCAGGTCAGCCACATCCCCGGCGACCGCATCGCCAAGGCGGTGATCCTGAAGGACGACGACGGCTACGTGATGGCGGTGCTGCCTTCGACGCACCACATCGACCTCGGCGCGGTCTGCCACCTGATGGAGCGGTCGCTGGCGCTGGCGACGGAGGAGGACGTCGTCCGGCTGTTCGCGGACTGCGACATGGGCGCCGTCCCGGCGCTCGGATCGGCCTACGGCATGAGTGTGATCATGGACGACAGCCTCGCCGCCCCGCCCGAAATCTATTTCGAGGGCGGCGACCACGCCAGCCTGGTCCACGTCTCGGGCATGCAGTTCCAGGACCTGATGGCGGACTCCCGGCGCGGCCAGTTCAGCGACCACGACTGAGCCGCGGCGGTCAGAGCAGGCGCTCGGCCTCTTCGAGATCCTCGGGGCGGTTGGTGTTGAAGAAGGGATCGAGCGGTTCGGCGCTGAACTCGACTTGCGTTAGTTTGTAACGCGCGGTCCAGATGTCGATCTTGCGCATTCCGTCGGCGACCATCGCGCGCTCGAGATCGTCGGCGAGCCCGACCGGCCAGAGCCCGACCACCGGATTGGCGCGGCCGGCCGACGCGGCGCAGGCCATTTCGGCGCCCTCGGCTTCGAGTGCCGCCGCCATGCGGGCGACCAGGTCCCGGGGCATGAAGGGAGCGTCGGTCGGGAAGCTCGCGAGCCAACGGCACGCCGGCGCGCTGGCCGCCGCCCAACGCAGGCCCGAAAGGATGCCGGCGAGCGGTCCGGCCGAGCCCCCGCCATCGTCGAGAATCGCGTCGGCGACGACCGGCAGCCCGAAATCCCGGAACCGCGCCGGATCGCCGTTGGCGCTGAGCACCAGGGTGGAGACCTGGGGTTCGGCGCGCCGGATCACATGGGTCAGGATCGGCTCGCCGCCGAGCGGCCGGAGGCACTTGTCGCCGCCGCCCATGCGCCGCGACTGGCCGCCGGCGAGCAGAACCCCGGCGACGTCAATGGTCATCGGCCATCCCTTCGCGCCACTCCACGACCCGGTTGCGGCCGCTATCCTTGGCGGCGTAGAGCGCCCGGTCGGCGCGCGCGATCGTCTCGGTGACCGTCACATCGTCCTCGATCATGGCGAGGCCCATCGAGGCGGTGACCGCGACCTCGCCGCCGTCGGCAAGCTTCGCCGGGGTTGCCTCGAGCATGCCGCGCAGGCGCTCCGCCACGATCCGGGCCGAGCGCAAATCGGTGTCCGGCAGGACGATGATGAATTCCTCGCCGCCATAGCGGTAGATCCCGTCATAGGGCCGCATGCGCGCGAGGAACGATCCGGCGACGTGGAGCAGCACCCGGTCGCCTGCCTGGTGGCCGTGCTCGTCGTTGACCTCTTTGAAGCGGTCGATGTCGGCGATCGCGATGCAGCAGGGCGAGTCGGTGCGCGAAGCGCGGACCTGCTCGCGCTCGAGCTCGGCCATCATCACCCGACGGTTCTGCACCCCGGTCAGGGGGTCGAGTTCGACCGCCGCCTTGCGGAACGCCTCGAGGATGCGCCGGGCTGCGGCCTTGAACCGGTCGACCCGGCCGACCAGCTCGTCGTAATCCTCGACCGCCATGGTCGCGTTGTCCGAAATTCCGGGGCCACCCAGCGCCAGCAGGCGGGCGAAGTCGTGCATCTCGTGGTGGGTCTTGCCCAATTCCTGGAACGCCGGCTGGTCGACCAGCCCGCGCCCCTTGTTGATATCGAGCCAGACCCCGAGGCGGCAAATGTATTGCGCGTTCTCGGAGACCACGTCGCCGGGCGGCTCGCCGCCGACGACCATCGCCCGGTGCCAGCGCTGGAGCCACTGGTCGTGCTCCTCGATCGCGTCGTCGATGACATCGAGGATCGCGCTGGCCTCGTTGCCGGACGCGTGGTCTTCGTCAGCCATTGGCGAGTCCTTCAGGCGACTTCCTCGCCGACGCTCGCCTTGCGTTGGAGATCCTTGGACTCCTCGGCGATGCCCTCCGGATCGGCGTCGTATTGAATGCGGTCCTGACCCGCCAGCGCGACGAAACGCTTGCCGCGGGCCCGTCCGATCAGCGTCAGGTTGGCCTGGCGCGCGAGATCGACGCCCCAGGCCGTGAAGCCGGACCGCGAGATCAGGATCGCAATGCCCATCTGCACCGTCTTGATCACCATCTCCGAGGTCAGCCGCCCGGTGGTGTAGAAGATCTTGTTCTCGGGCCCGATACGGTTGAGCGCCATGTACCCCGCCACCTTGTCGATCGCGTTGTGGCGGCCGACGTCCTCCATGTAAAGCAGCGGACGGTCCCCCTCGCACAGCACGCAGCCGTGGATCGCCCCGGCCTCGAGATAGAGGCTCGGCGTGGTGTTGATGGTCTTCGAAAGCGCGTAGAGCCAGGAGGTGCGCAGGCTCGCCTCGGGCAGGCGCACGCTCTCGAAATCCTCCATCAGATCGCCGAACACGGTGCCTTGGGCGCAGCCCGAGGTGCGCGTCTTCTTCTTCAGCTTGTCTTCGTAGTCGGTCTCGCGCGCGGTGCGCACCACGACCACGTCGATATCCTCGTCGTGCTCGACGGCGGTGATCTCGTCATCGTCGCGCAGCATGCCCTGATTGCGCAGGAAACCGATCGCCAGATAGTCGGGATAGTCGCCGATCGTCATCATGGTGACGATCTCCTGGGCATTGAGGAACAGCGTCAGCGGGCGCTCGACGATGACGCGCGTCTCGACCGCCGCACCACTCTGATCGACGCCGGATACGGCCTCGGTGAGGCGGGGGTCGTCGGGCGTGGGCTTGAGGCGGTAGCTGTCCATGGGCCCACTATGGCGTCGCGCGCCGTGCTGTCAAACCGGGCCACATAGGCTATACGGGAAGGCGGATGCGGGAACGGGAGAGCGGCCTATGAAGATCGGCGGGCGCCGGGTGCTGGTTTGCGATTGCGGCGGCAGCATGGCGGTAGATGGCGCGGCGCTGGCGCGCGCCTGCGACGCGGATGCCGCGCCGCGGGTGCAGCACGCGCTCTGCCGCGCCGATTTCGCCGCTTTCGAGGAAGCGCTCGGGCGCGGCGAGCCATTGCTGGTGGCGTGTACGCAGGAGGCGCCGCTTTTCGCCGAGGGTGCCGGCGAGGCGGATATCGCCTTCCTCAATATTCGCGAGCGCGCCGGCTGGGCGCGCGCGGGCACGCGGGCGGGGCCAAAGATGGCGGCCTTGCTGGCCGAAGCCGCCGTGCCCCAGCCGCCGACGCCGGCCGTCAGCTTCGAGTCGGCCGGCGAAGTCGTCGTCATCGGCCGCGACGAGCAGGCGCTGGCGGCGGCGCAGCGCCTGGCCGGGCAGCTCTCGGTGCGTCTTGTGCTGGCGCCCGGGGTCGAGGTCATGCCGCCGCTACGGGCGGGCTTTCGCATCCACAGCGGCCGGGTGATCTCGGCCAGCGGCCATCTCGGCGCCTTCGTGCTGGTCGCGGACGGTTTTGCCGATGCCGATCCCAGCGCCCGCGCCTGGCTCGGCTTCGGGCTGGCACGCGATGGCGAGACGCTGGAGGCCGACTTGATCCTCGACCTGAGCGGCGCCGCGCCGCTGTTTCCCGCCCCTGCCTCGCGCGACGGCTACAGGCGTCCCGATCCCGGCGATCCGTTGGCGGTCGAGCGCGCCCTGTTCGATCTTGCCGCTATGGTCGGCACCTTCGACAAGCCCCGCTACGTGGCGCTCGCGCCCGAGCTTTGCGCCCATGGCCGCAGCCACAAGACGGGCTGCACGCGTTGCCTCGACGTCTGTCCCACCGGCGCCGTGGTGCCGGCTGGCGATGCCGTGGCCATCGATGCCGCCGTCTGCGCCGGCTGCGGCGGCTGCGAGAGCGTCTGCCCGACAGGTGCCGCCGCCTATGCCCTGCCGTCCGGCGAGACGCTGCTGGCGCGGCTGCGGGCCCTGCTCAGCACCTACCGGCGGGCCGGCGGCGCGGCGCCGGTGTTGCTGCTGCACGACACGGCCGAGGGCGAGGCGGTGGTTGCCGCCATCGCGCGCTTCGGCGATGGGCTGCCGGCCAATGTGCTGCCCGTGGCGCTCGAGCGCACCACGGCGCTGGCGCCGGATGTGCTGCTGGGCGCGCTGGCCTTGGGCGCGTCGCGGCTGCTGATTCTGCTCGGCGGGCGCGAGCGGGAGGCCCGCGGCGGCCTCGACCAAACGGTCTCGCTGTGCGAGGCGATACTGCAAGGTTTGGGCTATGGCGCGGGCCGCCTTACGGTGTTGCAGGAGAGCGATCCCGACGTCGTGGAAGCAGCGACGCGGGCCGAGGCCGAGCCGCTTGCACCGGCGGATTTCGTGGCCGCGGGAAGCAAGCGCGAGCGCATCGGGCTGGCGCTCGCGCATTTACATAAGAATGCGCCGCAATCCATTGATAGTTTGGAGCTTTCTTCTGGTGCACCCTTCGGTGTCGTAGACGTCAATGTGGAAAAGTGCAGCTTGTGCCTGGCCTGTGTCGCGGCCTGTCCCTCAGGCGCCCTGTCGAGCCATCCCGAGCGCCCGCAACTCGCCTTCAGCGAGGCGGCCTGCATTCAATGCGGGCTCTGCCGCACGACCTGTCCCGAAGACGCCGTCGCCCTGGCGCCGCGCCTGCTGTTGACGGCGGCGGCGCGCGAGCGGGTGGTGCTGCATGAAGAGGAGCCGTTCGCCTGCATTCGTTGCGGCAAGGCTTTCGGCGTTGGCGCGACCGTCGAGCGCGTGCTGGCACGGCTCGCCGATCATCCGAGCTTTGCCGGCGATACGGCGGCGCTCGATCGCATTAGCATGTGCGAGGACTGCCGCGTGGTGGTGCAGTTCGAGGCCAAGGCCCCGATGGCGGGACCGCCGCGTCCGTACCCCAGGACGGGCGACGACTGAGCGGTTATGGCAGATAGCTGGAAAGTCCTGTCAGGCTTCGTTAATCTGCCGCCGTGATGATACGAGGAACACTCCTTGCGCTGGCCCTGGCGGTGAGCGTCGCGCTGCCGGCCAACGCCTCCGACAAAGCCTGGGCGGCCATCGAGCGCGGCGATCTCGACAGCGCCATCGCGGTTTGGCAGCCGCGCGCGGCGCGCGGCGACGTCAATGCCATGCTCGGCTTGGCGCACGTGGCGTCGATGCAGGGCGATGATGCCGGCGCGGCCGATTGGTACCGCCGGGCCGCCGTGCGCGGTAACGCGGAGGCCTGTGTGCTGCTGGCCAGCGCCTATCTGGAGGGACGCGGCGTGCCCCGCGATCCGGTGCGCGCCTATGCCTGGTATGAGATGGCGGCGCAACGCGGCCACGCCAATGCGAAGCAGGCAAGAGACTTCGCGGCCAGGTGGCTGAGTCCCGCGCAGGTCGGCCTGGCGCGCTCGATGATCGTCAGATGGCACGAGGACGATTTCGCCAGCGCCCGATAAGGGCCATGCCATGAGCGGTAGCCTGAGCGTGCTGGCCGCCGACATCACCACGCTTGGCGTCGATGCCATCGTCAATGCGGCAAACGAATCCCTGTGGCCGGGCGCTGGCGTCGATGGCGCCATTCGCCGGGCCGCCGGCCCGCGCCTGACCGATGCCACGCGCCGGCTCCGCCATTGCCCGACCGGCGAGGCGCGCCTGACCGAAGGCTACGAGCTGCCGGCGGCGTGGGTCGTCCACACGGTCGGCCCGGTTTGGCGCGATGGCGGCCGCGGCGAGCCCGAGGCCTTGGCCGACTGCTATCGCAACAGCCTCGCCCTGGCGGCCGGGAATGACATCCGCAGCATTGCCTTTCCGGCGATTTCCACTGGCATCTACGGCTTTCCCGCGGAACGGGCGGCGGCGATCGCCGTAGCTGAGCTGCGCGCCGGGCTTGAGCGCCATGCCGGCATCGAAACGGTCTTGCTGGTGTCTTTCGGCGCCCGCGACCACGCCATCCTGACCGGCGCTCTGGCGGCAGCGCAAGGGGAGGGTCCATGACCGAAGCACTGCTGGTCTATGTCACCGCCGAGACGCGCGACGATGCGCTCGTGCTTGGCCGCGCCTGCGTCGAAGCGCGGCTTGCCGCCTGCGCCAACATTGTCGACGGCATGCATTCGGTCTATCGCTGGCTGGGCGCGGTGGAGGAAGCCGATGAAACGCTATTGCTGCTGAAGACGCGCAAGTCCTGCCTCGATGCCCTCACGGAAATGATTCGCCAGCGCCACGCCTATGACTGCCCGTGCGTGGTGGCGCTGCCGATTCTCGGCGGCAACCCGGCGTATCTGGCCTGGATCGCGGACTCCTGCCGCTGATCACACGTAGGCGGCCAGCGTTCCCATCAATTCATCGCGCGTGAACGGTTTCGACAGGGTCGCGTTGGCGCCCAGTTCCTTGGCCATGCCGAGAAAGTCGAGCTTGCCGCTGCGCCCGCCGCCGGATACCGCCACGATCGGCAGCTCGGACCACATGTCCTGAAGAATGGCGATGGTCTCCAGACCTTCCTGCTCGGGCATCAGGATATCGGTGATGACGAGGTCGACCGGCTGCTGCTCCAGCAGGGCGATCGCCTCTTTCCCGTTCGTGGCCTCGAGCACCTCGTGGCCATCGTCGGTCAGGATGTCGGCAATGCTGAAGCGGACCAGTTCTTCGTCATCAATGATCAGAATGCGCGCCATGGTTATCCATTCGAAAAGAGAACCCAGATAAACATACGCCGATTAGCTGAATGTTTCACCTCTAATCAATACAGCCAGACGTATTTCCACCCTCGTCTCACCGCCCGGCTGAGCTGTGACCTGCATGCTGCCACCATTCGCCTGAGCCAGGTCGTTGGCGATGGCATAGTCCGTCTGATACGGATCATCGGCTGTATTCTGCGACGGATCGGGGCCGTCGTCCTCGACGGCGAGACAAATATCGTCGCGCTCAGTCTCGGTTTCGGCTGGCCGGGACAAGGAGATCGTGATTCGTCCCTCGCTATCGCCGATGCGCCGCAGGGCATTGCCGAGCAGGGTCATGACCAGGGCTTCGATTTCCCTGGGGTCGGCCGAGATTGTTCCGGCCGCCTGATCGATGTTCGTTGTCAGAGAAACCGTGTTCGGCAGCCCGATATTGACGAGATGGGCCGAATCGGCCACCAGGCTGGCGATATCGCAGGGCTGGGGATGCCGATCTCCGGCGGGCCTGCCGGCGGCGAGTATGCGCTCCAGGGCGTGCCGGGCTTTGCTGTTGGCATCGAGGGCGCCAGCCAGGCGGGCCTGGTTGGCGTCGTCGCCCGAAACTTCCTCCAGCGTGGCCCGGTTCAGAACCTCGATGTTCTCCAGCAGCGTCTTCAGGGCGAGAGCTGCCGCGCGCGTCTGTGCCCCGAAGCTTTCCAGGTGGCGGGACTGCTGTGCCCGCGATTCCGCCTGTCGTATCGGCGTGACGTCCTCGCCGCAGCCGATATGGGCGTAAAGCCCGCCATCCTCGTCATGAAGCTGACCGGTCCGCCAGAGAATCTGGCGTCGCTCGCCGCTCTTGGTGATGACGGACGTCTCTTCGGAATGGCCGTCTTCATCGGCGCCGGTATCCGTTGATACGCGCAAGAACAGCTGACGCCGCTCTTCGCGCTCGGATTCCGGAACGCATTGGCTGAACCAATCCTTGCCCAGCAGTTCGCCTTCCTCATACCCCAACACGGCGCAGGCGGCAGGATTGGCAACCTGGATCTCGAAATTGCGGTCGGCAACGATGACGATCGTGCCGGTTACCTGGAGATATTTCTCGATCCGCTTTTTCTCTCGCATCAACTGCCGGTTACGCTCCTCGACACGGCGTTCGAGACTTTGGCCGAAATGCTCGGATGCTTTCTGCTCCTGCTTCTGATCCGTGATCTCGGTCATCACGCTGCCGAAGGCGGTAGGCTTCTGTAGCGTTCCTGAGACGGGAAAGATCGAGGCCATCCAGTAGCGCTCGCGGCCGCTCGCATCCTTGGTGCCATCGACGACTTCCACGTCGAGCATGGGCTCTCCCGTTGCCAGGATCTGCTGCAAGTTGTGCTGCATGACCGTCGCCAGCTCCGGCGGCAGAAATTCGGTGACGTGGCGGTTGACCTGTGCCTCGGCCACGACACCCACGGCATCGGCCAGGGCCTGGTTCAGTTTCAGGCAGTAGCCCCGTGCGTCATAGAGTGCCATGGCAACGGAAGCGTGGCTGAAGAAGGCGTTGAGGCGGTTCTCGCTCTCGCTCAGGGCTTCCTCGAAGCGCTGTCGCTCCGTAACGTCGAAGCAGGCGGCTTGAATCGCGGGCTCACCGTCCCAGTCGATGACCGTGGAGCGGGCCTCGACATATATGGTTTCGCCATTGTCGTCGCGCCGGCAGCGGAACTGGATGCGGTCGTCGCCGTCGTCGTTCTCCGAGAGCCGCCTGACCATCTCTCTGTCGGCGTCGAGCACGCTGTCGTAAACCGATGCCATCAGCATCACGTCGTGGGACTCCTCGAATCCCAAAATATCCGCCATGGCCTGGTTGGCGAAAAGCGGCATCCCGTCACGATGCACGAGAATACCCTGGATGGAGCCTTCCGCGACATTGCGGAAATGGCGCTCGCTGCGTCGAAGAGCCTCGGATATGACCTTTTGCATATCCTGGTTTCGCACGATGTTGCTTATGATGAGTAATGCAATCGCCAAGCCAAGAACGAACACCGCGATGCTGGCCGCAGTGAACCAAATCGTGACGAAGCGCCGGTCATCGAGAAGCGTGTCGTTTCGGTCGGCCTGATCGGCCTCGGCAGCCCGTTCCATTTTGTGCAGGGAGTCTCGGAACGCAGCGATCGAGCTGCCCACGCCAGCGCTTTCGATGGCTGGCAATATCTTGCTGCGAACGGTTTCGTAGGTGGCTGCCAGCTCAGCACTGGCCGACCCCAGTGAAGCGCTGGAATGGCGCGATTGAAATTCGCCGATCAGGGCGAGTTGACCCTCAATCGCCTGAAGGATGGGAGCGGCATTGCCGGCCTCGGCAGCCAATTGCCCGATAGCGAATATGCCATCTTCGATATTGTCGATCGGCGAAACGATATTGAGGTCGTAATCCGCCTGCTCGCTTGCGACCGCCTCATCGATGCTACGTTGCTCGCTTGCGGCTATCGCCAGGAGCGCGATGATGCCCGCGACAACGCCGAGCAGCGCGTAGACCAGCGCGATGATGGAGAGCCGGCGGCGCGGCTTGGTGAGGGCGCCTGGTTTACGAATCTTCATGATGCGTTCCCGTCAACCACGAAGTCGACCGAGCCGCTCGCCGCCAACTTCGGATCAGACCTTGGCGAGAGCCTGCTCGAGATCGGCAATGATGTCTTCCACGCTTTCGATGCCAACCGACAGGCGCACGACGTCGGGTCCGGCGCCGGCACCAATCTGTTGTTCCTCGCTCAACTGGCGATGGGTGGTCGAGGCGGGATGCAGGATCAGGCTGCGGGTGTCGCCGATATTGGCGAGATGGGAGAACATGTTCACCTCATCGACCACGGTCAGGCCGGCGTCGAAGCCGCCCTTCAGGCCAAAAGTGAACACCGCTCCGGTTCCCTTCGGCAAGTATTTCTTGCCAAGCTCGTAATAGGGGCTGGATTCCAGGCCGGAATAAGAGACCCAGCTTACCTTGGGATGCGCCTCAAGCCATTTGGCCACTGCGAGCGTGTTCGAGCAATGGCGCTCCATGCGCAGCGGCAGGGTCTCGACGCCTTGCAGAAGATTCCAGGCCGCCGTCGGATTGAGCGTCGGGCCGTAATCGCGCAGCGCCACCGCGCGCACCTTCATGGTAAAGCCGAAATCGCCAAAGGTCTCGGCGAAAACCAACCCGTGATAGGCGGGGTCGGGCACCGACAGGGCAGGGAACTTGTCATTCTGGCGCCAGTCGAACCTGCCGGATTCGACGACGATGCCGCCCATGGTGTTGCCGTGGCCGCCGATGAACTTGGTCGTCGAATGCACCACCAGGTCGGCGCCCCATTCGAAGGGACGGCAGAGATAGGGCGAGGCCAGGGTGTTGTCGACCACCAGCGGAATGCCGTTCTCGTGCGCGATTGCCGCCACGGCCTCGAGATCGACGATGATGCCGCCCGGATTGGCGAGGCCTTCGAGGAAGATGAACTTGACCTTGTCGGTCATCGCCTTGCGGAAATTCTCCGGGTCGGTGGGGTCGACGAAGTGGCACTTCCAGCCGAGCTTGGGGAAGCTGACGCCGAACTGGGTGACCGAGCCGCCGTAGAGATTGCGCGAGGAGATGAACTCGTCGCCTTGGCTCATCAGCGTTGCCGCGACCAGGAACTGGGCCGCATGCCCGCTGGCCGCGGCCACGGCGCCGCGCCCGCCTTCCAGCGCCGCCACGCGTTCCTCGAACACGGCCACGGTGGGGTTGGTCATGCGCGAATAGACGTAGCCGAAGGTCTGCAGGTTGAACAGCGAGGCGGCATGGTCGGCATCGTCGAAGACGAACGACGTGGTCTGGAAGATCGGCGTCGAGCGCGCGCCCGTGACCGGATCGGGGCGGGCGCCGGCATGGACCGCCAGGGTCTCCATGCCAAAGGTTCGCGGCGTTTCCTCGCCGCCTGGAACGTTCGAGACGACTTCGTCGATGGGAGTGCTGCTCATGATGTCTACCTTGGAGGCCTGAGGGTCTTGGCGGAGACGATGCCGGAGTTGATGCCGCTCCAGCTCAGCTCGCCGGAAAGGCGTGCATATTCGATCTTGGGACAGCGGTTCATCACCACTTCGAGCCCGGCCGCCTCGGCCAGCTCCGCTGCCTTGTCGTTGCGCACCGTGAGCTGCATCCACAGCACCTTGATGCCCTTCTCGTCCTTGTTGGCGATCACCTCCTTGGTGATCTCCAGGGCTTCCTCGGAGGTGCGGAAGATATCGACCATCTCGAGCTTGTCGGGAACCTCGGTCAGGCTGGCATAGACCTTTTCGCCGAGAATCTCCTCGCCGGCCCGGGCCGGGTTGACCGGGATCACGCGATAGCCCTTCTTGGTCAGGTATTTGTAGGCGTAGTAGCTCGGCCGCTTCCAGTTGATGCTGGCGCCGACCATGGCGAAGGTGCGCACGCTGGTGAGAATGCGGCGCAGCTTTTCATCCGTGTAGAAATCGTGTTGCGGCAGGTAGATGAGGTCGTTGTCGCTGGTCTCGCGCGCGAGGGGCAATACCATGTCGGCCACCATATGATGTTATTGGTTCGAACGTCGAACGGCTCGCAAAGGGCGGTGTTTCCTAGGCCGCGGCGCTGCGGCTGTCAACTTCGCGCTGGTCGGAGCCGCCGAGCAGGCGGAAATGCTCGGTCTTGATGCAGCGGTCGACGACGACCTCCAGGCCCGCATCCGTGGCCTTGGCGGCGGCGGCATCGTCGCGCACGCCCTGTTGCAGCCAGATCGCCTTGACGCCGCTGGCGATGGCCTCGTCGACAATGCTGGCAACCGCCTCGGAGCGGCGGAAGACATCGACCAGATCGACCGGCTCGCCGATATCGGCAAGGCTGCCATGGACCGGGCGGCCGAGAATCTCCGCGTCGGCCGCGTTCGGATTGACCGGATAGATGCGATAGCCCATGGCCTGCAGGTATTGCATGATGCGGCAGCTCGGCCGTTCCCAGTCCGTGCTCGCACCGACCACGGCGATGGTTTGCGCCTGGCCCAGGATACGCGTCAGGCGGGCGTCGTCGTCGCTGGCGCTCATTCGCCGCGCCAGACCGGCTTGCGTTTTTCCAGGAAGGCGTCGATGCCTTCCTCGGCATCGCGCTTGAGCATGTTCTCGGTCATCACCTGGGCGGTATAGGCGTAGGCGTCGTCGAGCGGCATCTCGAGCTGGCGATAGAACGCCTCCTTGCCGATGGCCAGGCTGACCGGCGACTTGCCCGCGATCTGGCTTGCCAGGGTCGCGACCGCTGTATCGAGCTCGTCCGGCGCCACGACGCGATTGACCAGGCCGTTGCTGCGCGCGGTCTCGGCGTCCACCATGTCGCCCGTGAGCAGCATCTCCATCGCCGCCTTGCGGCCGACGACGCGGCTCAGCGCGACCATCGGGGTCGAGCAGAACAGGCCGATATTGACCCCCGGCGTGGCGAAACGCGCGGCGCTCGACGCCACCGCAAGGTCGCAGGTGGAGACCAGCTGGCAGCCCGCCGCCGTGGCGATGCCGTGCACCTTGGCGATCACCGGCTTGGCCAGGCGCGTGATGGTGATCATCAGGCGGCTGCATTGGCTGAACAGCGCCTGGTAGGTCTCGCGCGTCGGATCGGAGCGGATCTCCTTGAGGTCGTGGCCGGCACAGAAGCCCGGGCCGGCACCGGCGATGACCACCACTTTGACCGCGGCGTCAGCGGCAATGGCATCGAGCGCCGCCTGCAGGCTGTTCATCAGGCCGACCGAGAGCGCATTGCGCGCTTGCGGGCGATTGAGGGTGAGGGTGGTGACGCCGTCGGCGCCGTCCTCGCGCAAGACCAGGGCTTCGGCTGTCTGCTCGGCGGTCATGGTCGACATCTCTGGGCGCTCCTCGATACCAGTAGGCTGCGGCAGCTTAACGATTTGTCCCGGTGGCTGCCACGATCGCTAAGGGTAATATAATACCTTTATGGTAAAGCACTGCAAATGTGGGTAAAATTCCCGTTGACAGGCGGCTTTCCGTGACCATACTGCGCGCCTTCCCACATGCCAGACACTGTGAACCGGATAGCGCGCGTTATGAAGACCTATTCAGCCAAGCCCAGCGATGTGGAGCACGGTTGGTTCGTGATCGATGCCGAGGGCGTGGTGCTTGGGCGCCTCGCCGTCGAGATCGCGCGCCGCCTGCGTGGCAAGCACAAGACCACCTTCACGCCGAACATCGACTGCGGCGACAACATCGTCGTCATCAATGCCGGGAAAGTGCACCTGACCGGTGCCAAGCGCGGCAAGAAGATTCACCATTGGCACACCGGCTATCCCGGTGGCATCAAGTCGCGCACCTATGGCGACATTCTTGATGGCGCGCATCCGGAGCGGGTGATCGAGCTTGCGGTGCGGCGGATGATTCCGCGCGGGCCGCTTGGCCGGGCGCAGATGCGCAAGCTGCACACCTATGCCGGCAGTGACCATCCTCATGAGGCCCAGAAGCCCGAGAGCTTGGATATCGCCGCCCAAAACCCAAAGAACGCGAGGAGCGCGTAACCGATGGCCGACGAAAAACGCACCCTCGAGGATCTCAAGGACATGGTGGAGGATGCCGCTCAGGCCGACGCCGGAGAGGCACCGGTCGAGGCGGCACCGCCGGCCCCTGAGGAGCTTGCCGAGCCGGAGATCGATGAACACGGCCGGGCCTATGCCACGGGCAAGCGCAAGAACGCGGTCGCCCGCGTCTGGGTCAAGCCGGGCAGCGGCAAGGTCACGGTCAATGGCCGCGATCAGGAGATATACTTTGCCCGCCCCGTGCTGCGCATGATCCTGCGCCAGCCTTTCGAGGCGGCGGAGCGCGGCAACCAGTACGACGTGGTCTGCACGGTCAGCGGCGGCGGTCTGTCCGGCCAGGCGGGCGCGGTGCGCCACGGCATCAGCCGGGCATTGATCCGCTACGAACCG
>CAZVDW010000399.1:0-11746 GCA_964625645.1 uncultured Rhodospirillaceae bacterium | reverse complement strand
CCGGGCATTTCAAATGCAACAAGAGGCGCATCGTCGACTATGAGAGCCTCTGGGGCTTCACGCGCGACCTCTACCAGACCCCGGGCATCGCGCCGACCGTGGACATGGACCACATCAAGCGCCACTACTACATCTGCCATGACAGCATAAATCCGACCGCCATCGTGCCGAAAGGTCCGGACCTGGACTTCACCCTGGCGCACGGCAGAGACGAGCTTGGAGACATTTAGCATGACCATCAATCAACGATCGGTGACGCGCACCATCACCGCCATGCCGACCTCCGACGGCGCCGGCGTCAGGCTCAAGCGCAGCATCGGCAGCCCGCTGCTGGACCACCTCGATCCCTTCCTGCTGCTCGACAATATCGAGTCGGACACGGCGGACGACTACATCGCCGGCTTCCCCGAGCACCCCCATCGCGGTTTCGAGACCGTGACCTACATGGTCGAGGGACGCATGCGCCACCGCGACAGCACTGGCGGCGAAGGCCTGCTGGAATCGGGCAGCGCGCAGTGGATGACCGCCGGGCGCGGCGTCATCCATTCGGAAATGCCCGAGCAGGAGGAAGGCCGCCTGCACGGCTTCCAGCTCTGGGTCAACCTGCCCGCCGCGCGCAAGATGATCGCGCCGCGCTACCAGGACATTCCGCCACAGGATATCCCCGAAGTGGCGCTGGCGGGCGGCGGCAAGGTGCGCGTGGTGGCCGGCGAAGCCTGCGGCATGACAGGCCCGATCTCGGGCATCGACAGCGCGCCGCTGTTCCTCGACGTGGCGCTCGGCGAGGGCGAGAAGACAACCCTCGACGTGCCCGCGGGCCACAACGCCTTCGCCTATGTCTTCGCCGGCATGGCGATCGTCGCCGAGACGGCCGTGCCCGCCGACACCCTCGCCGTGCTCGGCGACGGCGATAGCATCGATGTCAGCGGCAAGGCCCGCCTGCTGCTGCTGGCCGCCCGCCCCATCGGTGAGCCTATCGCCCGCCACGGCCCCTTCGTGATGAACACCCGCGAGGAGCTCATGCAGGCCTTCGACGAGCTCCGCGCCGGCACCTTCCTCAACCAAGCATAAATGGTGACAGTTACCTATTGCTGGCAAGCAGTACGATGGCCAGGCCACTCATGGCCTCAGGCATCGTGGAGTCCTGAAAATGCGGACCGTCCGGATTGAGCAGGAGCGTGGCTCGGACCTTCGCAATTTTCATATTGCGTCGTCTGCCATTCGCAGAGAGTTGTTGCCGCGCCACATCATAGGCCTATCGGCGGAGCATTGAGTAGAGCGCGTGAAGTATAGGATACATTGCTGCGCTATCCTGGACCAAGATCACCGAAACGCCCGATTCGGACATTTCCGGAGGTTTGCTTTGCTTTCCGGGCCCGACACTGCGTGCCAGACTGCGCCATGCTTCTAAGCGGCGCGCCGGCTGTCCCATGTTTCTGCACGACGCAATACAGCACGAAGCCATGAGCGCGCTTCGCCACCGCGCCATACGCCAATGGTCTGCCATTGGAGGCGAAGAGAACCATCCCCGCGGCACCGCAGAACTTTGCGACCTGATCCGACTCGCACTTGAAATCCCGAGTCCGAAAGGACGTCCCGGTTCGAGTCCGGGAGCAGGCACCAATCGCTCGAATTCAGCGGGCTGCCGGAACACAGTAAACCGGACCGGCAAACGGCTCGGCCCGATCGGTTGATATCTTGATGTTTTTGTATACCGCCGCATAATCGTGACTGTCCGAGTTCCATCATTCGGTTGGCAGCATTTCGGATCAACGACACGAGGTGGCCGTTCGTGAGCCGAGAACAAGCGCTTATAGATTTGGTCGGTCTGGCCTATCAGGCCGCGTTGCAGCCGGGCGAATGGGAAAATTTCCTTTGCGCCCTTGCCGAGCAGACCGACAGCGCCGTTGCGGGCATACATTGGACGGACAAGTCCAACGGGTCGCCGGTCTTCGTCGCCGACACCGGCCTGAGAGGCGAAGGGAAGAAGGAGTATTCCGAACACTTTGCAAAGACATGCCCGCGGTTTCAAGCGGCGTTTAGACTGCGACCGGGTGCCGTATTTGTCGACTACGACGTCATTTCCGAGCGCGAAATGAACCGGCATGAGCTTTATGAGGATTTTCTGCCCCGGCAGGGACTGCGCTATGTCGCCGGCATTGTCGCGATCAACGATGAAACGCAACATTGTGGCTTCGGCGCCCAGCGCTCCCGCCGGCAAGGTCACTTCGAGGGAGCCGACCTCGATTTGGTGCGCCAGGTGGCGCCGCACGTGGTCCGGGCGGTGCAAATGCAAAAACACCTGCAAACCCTGTCCACCGCCACAGATTCCCTGACGGCGGCGTTGGACGGACTGCGCCTCGGCGTGATCTTCGTCGATGCGGTGGGCCGGCCGGTGGTGATGAACCGGGCCGCCGAAGCCATTCTGGCAGAGGGCGACGGCCTCACCTCCGCGCGCCGGCAGCTCGTCGCGGCGACGGCGAGCGCAACGGCGGCGCTCGGGCGCGCCATCAACGCCGCCGCGGCGACGAGCGCGGGCGAAGGTCTTGAGCCAGGCCGGGCAATGACGTTGCCGCGGCCCTCCGGTGAGCGAGCGTTGGAAGTCATCGTCTCGCCGGTGCCACGCAACGATGAACGCATAGGTGTCGCGGACGTCGCCGCGGCCCTGATCGTGAGCGATCCCAATAGCGCCCCTAATTTACCGCTCGAAACCCTTCGGCGGCTCTATGGCCTGACGCCCGCTGAGGCCAACGTGGCGGCGGCACTGGCGCAAGGTCACTCGCTGCGTGAATACGCGGAACAAACCGGACGGCGCGTTCAAACCGTGCGCAAGACGACCAAAAAGGTTTTCGCCAAGACCGAAACCACCAGGCAGGCAGAACTGGTGGCGCGCCTCCTGAAAGGCCCGGCTGGATTTGCCTCAAGCGACCCCGACGACGCCTAAAGCCCCATCCGTTTCAAATTCCACCTTGGCCCCCATTTGGGGGGCGAGCCTTTGTCTGAAATCGCCCACTATTGCGGCGGAGCGGCAAGGCAACGCACACCGATTGCGGAGAAATTGAGGTTTGACGATGAAGCTCGATCGTGAGAAAGGCGCGTCAAGGATGGCGCGATCTTGCCTGGATGACCTGACGGGTTACCTGGCCGGCGCAACGCTCGCGCTCGGCATGGCGTTCTCGATGGCCAGCTTTGGCGATGCGGAAACCGGTGATGCCCAAGCCGCCGAACTGACCTGGGATGCGGGAGACGGCCTGACGCCAGATCAACCCCCCACTTGGTACGAGCGCATATCATCTGGCACCGCCACAACAGTTCTCAATGGAACGCTCACCATATCGACGACTAGTGACGGCGACAATGCGTTCTATCGGCTTGCGGACCCGGGCGCGGCGTTTGTCGGCGCGCACGAGGTCGTGTTTGAGATGCAACTGGTATCCAGCTCCTCGCCTTATGCCCATCGCACGGGGGCCGCGGTTCAGGTGGTGACAGGGGCGAACGTGGGCCAGGCCCTGTTTATCGGTGAAGGCGAAGTCTTCTTCATAACGGCCTTAGGTCGCGGAGACGAAGCCAACATCGATACGACAAGCCAGATCAACGAATACCGGCTGGAACTTTCAGGTTCAACATCGGGCAGTGCCATCGCTCTGTATGTCAACAATGTTCTTGTCATCTCCGATGTTCTCTTTACCGATGCTCCGAATAACGGCGGCTCAGCGCGCATCGCGTTCGGTGAGTTCTCCGGTGCGGCCCATGGTGTCTCGAAATGGCTGTCTTTCTGGCATGATGCGGCCGTGGATAGTGACGGCGATGCCGTACACGACGCCATCGACAATTGTCCGGACGATGAGAACCCAGACCAAGGTGACACCGATGCCGATGGAATGGGGGATGTCTGTGATCTCGATGACGACAATGACACAGTTGAGGACGAGGCGGATAACTGCCCCACCGTTTACAACCCGCTACAAGACGACACGGACGGCGACGGCATGGGAGATGCCTGCGATGTCGTGGGTGTCAGTGACCTTGAAGACTTGGTGGCGGAAATGGTCGCCATCATCGTTCCGTTGAATGTTCCCGGCGGCAATGGCTTGATCAACAAGCTGCAAACTATTGCCAAGAAAGTTTCGAGGGCGGTCGACGCGTTCGACTTCGGAATAATCGACGCCACGGGCTTGGACGATGCGCTGCTAGGTGCGCAGGATCAGTTGGACTCTTTCGACAACCAGCTTGCGGCGAAAATCGACAATGGGCAGATGGATGAGCTGTCCGGTGCCGAGCTGGACGGCCTCAGCCTGCTTGTGGGCGATATCATCGAGGCGCTAAGACCGCCGATTTGAGGCCGACTCCGAGACGAAGAGCACGGGATTCCCCGCGCACGCGGTTTGGAGCGGCGCATATTTTGGCGCCGGGCCTGCGTGCCAGAAATATCTAAACCGCCGGCGCGCCCCTCGCTCAGCTTTTGCCGAAGGCGTAGCTGCGGGCCATGCCGAGGGCGGGGTCCATGTGGGCGCCATAGGGTGGGATGGGGTAGCGCAGGCCGTTCCTGGCGATGCCTTCGAGACCCTCGATGCCGCGGGCGAACTCGTCCGGCGGCATGGCCAGCAGCATCTCGTCGTCGGCGACGCCGCCATAGCGGCGCTCGGCGTAGCAGGGTATCGAGATCGAGGTCTCACCCGTCGCCAGCGCCCTGCCCCAGGCATCCGAGCAGGCGCTCTCGCCGGTGATGGACATGTCGTAGCGCTTGTAGCGCTTCCACTGCAGGCCGTTGACGAAAAGGATGGTCTGGGCCGGATTGGCGTAGAACAGCACGGTATCGGGCGGGTCGAGGCGACCGCCGCGCAAGGGCGAGGCACAGACGCCGTGATAGCGCCCTGGCGGCACCCGCGTCATGCCCTCCTGGTGGGCCCGCGCGGCCGCGCGGTTCTCGAACCAGACGCCATCCATCTGTTCGCCCGACAAATAGCTTTCGCCAGGTGCGTTCAAGCCCATGACGCCGCCGCAATTGCTGTCGGGACGAACGTTGTCGTGCACGATGCCCAGGGTGAAGCCGGCAATGCGGGCTTGCGTTACGAGCTGGCAGCCGGTGAAGTGATAGCCTGCGGTCGGCGTGCGGATTCCCGGCACGCCCATCATCTCGTCTACGTCCTCGAAGAGCTTGATGCCGATCGCCAGCGTGCGGATGGCGAGCAGGCCTTTCAGCCGCTCTGCCAGGCTCTTCAGGTTGGCGGCTGAAACGTCATAGTCCGTCATATCCCTTAAGGCTCCGTGCCGGATTCGAGGTCGCTGATGCGCTTGGTGAGCTGATTGATCTGACGCTGCAAGAGCAGAATCTGCTTGGTCAGGCGCAATTCGAGATCGGCGGTATCGGCCGGCTCGGGCGCCGCTTCGGCCACAGGCCCGCCTACGGCCAGAGCCTCGTCCGCCTCCGCCGGATCCACCGGCTGCGCCATGCCCGTAGGCGCAAAGAACAGCCCGGCTGCCAGCACCGCGCCAACCGTTGCAATCGCCTTCATGGCTGACAATCCATTTCTTGCACGTCCCCTGTTTCGCACAAGGTAGAGCATTTGGAATAGGTCTGCCAGCATCAGGCGAGCAACGCCCGCAATGCCTCGACGATGCGGTCCTGCGACGGTATCACGGCGCGCTCAAGCTCATCGTTGTAGGGCATGGGGGTATCCAGCGCCCCGACCCTGGCGATGGGCGCATCGAGATCGTCGAAGCCCTTCTCCACCACCATCGCCGCGACCTCCGCGCCGAAGCCGCCCGAGCGCCAGGCCTCGTGGACGATGAGCAAACGATTGGTCTTGTGCACCGAGGCGAGGATCGCCTCCTCGTCGAGCGGCTTGAGGGTGCGCGGATCGACAACCTCTATCTCGATACCCTCGCGCGCCAGCAGCTCGGCCGCGGCGAGAGCCCGCGGCACCATCGAGCTGGTGGCGACGATGGTGGCATCCGTGCCCTGGCGCTTGATATCGGCCTTGCCGAGCGGGATGGCATAGGGCTGCTCGGGCACAGGCCCGGAGGCGCCGAGATAGAGCAACTTGGATTCGAGGAAGATCACCGGGTTGTCGTCGCGGATCGCCGAGGTCAGCAGGCCCTTGGCGTCATAGGGTGTCGACGGCGCCACCACGACAAGACCGGGCACATGGGTGAACCAGGCTTCGAGGCTCTGGCTATGCTGGGCGGCGAGGCGGATGCCGCCGCCTTGCGGTCCGCGCACCACCAGCGGCACCGTGGGCTTGCCGCCGAGCATGAAGCGGAACTTGGCCGCCTGGTTGACCAGCATGTCCATGGTCAGGGCAACGAAGTCGAAGATCTGGATCTCGACGACGGGGCGCATGCCGGCGATGGCGGCGCCGACGCCGCAACCGACGAAGCTCGCTTCCGAGATCGGCGTGTCGCGCACGCGGTCGGCGCCGAAGCGATCGTAGAGGCCCTTGCTGACGGTGAAGATGCCGCCCGTCTCGCCGACATCCTCGCCCATCAGGAAGACGCTTTCGTCGCGCTCCATCTCCTGCGCCAGCGCCTCGTTCAGGGCATCGGTGAAGGACATCTCGCGGCCGCCCCCGGGCCCCGGCTCGACGACCTCGGCATGGGGCGCATAGACCGCCGCCTGCATGATCTCGACGACGGGCTCGGGCCCCGCCCTGCCAAAGCTCTCGGCGCCGGCCAGCTCTGCGCTGACTTCCGCGTCGATCTCCTTCATGCGCTTCTTGCTGATCACGCGGTTCGACGCGATGGCGTCCTCGAGCCGCAGCAGGGGGTCGCGATTGTTCTTCCACTCGTCATATTCGGCCTCGGGGCGCGGGTCGCGGATATTGGCGCGCATCGAGTGCTGACCCCAGCGATAGGTCATGGCCTCGATCAGGGTCGGGCCTTCGCCGGCGCGGGCGCGCTCGATGGCTTCCGCCGCCACCAGATGCACCTCGGCGACATCGTTGCCGTCGATGGTGATGCCGGGAACGCTGTAGCCGGCGGCGCGCGTCGCCACCTGCTCCACCGACGTGGTTTTGCGGTACGACGTGCTCAGGGCATACTGGTTGTTCTCGCAAATGAAAATGACCGGCAGCTTCCAGACCGATGCCAGGTTCATGGATTCGTGGAAGGTGCCCTGGTTGTTGGCGCCGTCGCCGAAGAAGGCGATGGAAACCTGGCCCTGTCCGCGTAGCTTGGCGGCCAGGCCGGCGCCTACCGCCAGCGGCATGGAGGCGCCGACGATGCCGTTCGCACCGAGAATGCCAAGATCGAGATCGGCGATATGCATGGAACCGCCAAGGCCCCGGCAATAGCCGGTGTCGCGGCCCATCAGCTCGGCCATCATGCGCTCGAGATTGGCGCCCTTGGCGATGCAATGGCCGTGACCGCGATGGTTGCTGGCCAAATAGTCATCATCGCGCAGCGCCGCGCAGACACCCGCCGCCACGGCTTCCTCGCCGACGTAAGAGTGGGCGGTGCCCTTGACCACGCCGTCGTCGAACAACTCGTGGGTTCGCAGATCGAAAGCACGAATACGGCGCATGGTGGTGTAGAGCGACTCCACCAGCTTGCGCGGCAGCTGCTTGTTGCCGAGATCTATCGGTTGAATCGTCGTCATGGCGCGGCCTTTTCCTCCCCGGGTCTGTCGCTTTGCCTGCCGCTTATGGCGCGGCACGTTCGAACGTCAAGGCCTCAGGGTCGAACAAGCGCTCGACCTTGGCCTTGGCGAGATAGGCGGCAACGGCCGCGCCATCCGCGTGAATGATCACCTCATCGACATATTCGCCGCGTTTGACGGTGCCCGCGAGCAGCCCCGCCTCGACGTCCTCGATCACGGCATCGGTGCCCATGCAACGGACCGACAGGGTCGGCTCGGCAATCGCATAGAGGCAGATGAAGTGGCCCTGCGGCTCGACGTCCTCGTCCGAGGACTCGATGAGCTCGACGCTGAGGTAGCGCTGCTTGCCGATGGCCGTGGTTGCCGCGGCCAGCACCATGCGCTCGCCGTCCTCGATGGCCTGGCCCTCGGCCGAGCCCTGCAGCATGAGCAAGGTCAGCCGGCCGTCGTCCCGCTCGCTGACGCGGGTGACCATCACGCCGTCGTCGTTCTCCACATGCCACTCGCCCAGCAAGGCAGGATCGGCCGGGCTGTCGCCGGGCAGCGGCTGGTCGAACTGCGGCATGCAGCCGCCAAGCACGGCGACGGCAAGAGCACAGATGGACATTCGCAGCATGATCGCTCTCCTCATTGCGTCTCGGGGCTCGGCTGGGCACGCATCGGGGCTTCCGAGCGGGCACGGATATCCATGGCCCGCCACTCCAGCTCGTCCGCCTCGCCATCGCGGCCGAGGCGGCGCAGGATGGGCACATATTGCTCGATGACGCCGGCAACGAAAACATGATCCGTGCCGAGATGCTTCTCGTCGATGGCAAGCACGCTGGCCAGCGCACCGGCGGCCTCGCCGTCGCGGCCGGCGGCGACATAGAGCCTGGCCAGCACGTCGAGGGCGGCGGCATAGGGGCGATCGTCCTCATCGGCGAAGCCCAGACGCACGGCAGCGGCCTTCTCCGCCGTGGCAATGGCATCGTCGATGCGGTCCATCTCGCGATAGTGGGAGGCCAGGTCGAGCAGGAAAACGGCAAGCTCCGGGTCCTCGGGGCCGAACAGCGCGCGCCGGTCTTCCAGCGCGGCCAGGCGATAAGGCTCGCTTTCGGCATCGCGGCCAAGGGTATCCAGGGCCTCGACAACGGCTTCGTTGCCATAGAGGCGCGCAAAAGCGAGTCGTTCCTCGGCATCGCCGATCGCGGCCAAGGCCCGTCCGCGAAAATCGAGCTCGCTCTCGGCATCGCCCCGGCGGCGCGCCACCAGCGCCAGGTCGCCAAGGCTTTCGATCAGGCGCCAGTCGCCGGCGAGAAAGCCACCCGTCACCTCCAGCGCCGAGGCAAAGGCAGCCTCCGCGCTGTCCAGGTCGTCCTCGGCGATGGCGTGGTGGCCGGCGGTATCGTGGCTTTCCCAGGCACAGGCGGCGCAGCCCGCGTCATCCGCCGCCAGCGGCAACGCCAGCAGAGCCGCCAAGCCGAAAGTCGCCAAGCCGATGGGTTTCGTCATGCCTTGCCCCCTGTTGGAGCCCGGGCGAAGCTTACGATAGTTGCCGCGCGCACGCCAGCGAGGTGGTAAACTCGTATTCACCCCGGAATGGAGACCGCGTTATGGGAAGATTGGCAATTGGATGTGTTCTGGCAGCCTTGTTGGCGCCGCCGCTTGCCGTCGCCGACGACCTGCCGGTCCCCGACGGCGATTACGTCGCCATCGCCATTCGCAGCGCGACGACCGTCGCGGCGCCGCTGTCGGCAACCACGGTGGAGGAGGCAGGGTATCTCGGGCGCCGTGCCAAGTTCGGCGACGGCGTGCACTGGCTCGACCGCAGCGAATGCGATAGCGTCAGCTACCGCGCGGCCGATTTCGTGCCCCTCGATCTCGACGATCCGGTTCTTTCCGACCTGGCGCTCGCCGCCAATGACGGCGTCTCGGTCGGCGACCGCAGCCTCGTGCAGCCCCTCGAAGTGCGTTGCGGCGACGACTTGCTGGTGCACATGGTGATGATCGACCGCCGCGTGCTGGTCGTGCCCAGTGCCAACGGCGCGCTGCATATCATCCTCGAAAAACCGCTCACACGCCTGCAAGTCGCCAAGCTGCAGCGCCAGCTGAAGGACATGAAGTTCTACGACGGCGAGATCACCGGAATCATGAACCCGGAGATGCGCCGGCAACTCGGTGGCTATGCCGAATATCGTGGCACGGCCTACCGTTTCGTCAATGTGGCGATCACCGAGAACCTGCTCGACGGCCTGGGTGTCCTGGACTAGCGGGCGCATGTCCTCGGCGGCGCCTAGTTCCTGCCGGCGCGGTTCAGTCCACCCGGAACTTTTCGACGGCGTGCGGATCGATCACGAGGTTGTTGCCCGGGCGGTCGTCGGGCTGGATGTAGCCGTCCTTCGGCGTGGGATGGTCCACGAACCAGAAGGCGATTCCAAGCTCTTCGAGGTCAAGCCATTCCAGGGTCATCAGGTTGGGTGAGGCCAGCGCCGGGTGCAAGTGCAGCAGGCACCAGGCATGCGGCGCCAGCGGCAGGTTGAAGGCCTCGGTCATGTGAGCAATCTTCATCCACTCGGTGACGCCGCCAACCTGGGCGATGTCAGACTGAACGATGTCCGCTGCCCCGGCGGTCAGCAAATCGCGGAAGCCGTATTTCGTGTACTCGTGCTCACCGGTCGCCACCGGAATCGTCGTAGCAGCGGCAACCTGTGCCAGACCGGGGATGTCGTCGGCCAACACCGGCTCTTCGAACCAGGCAACACCGAGTTGCTTGTATTCCTCGGCGAGCCGGATCGACTGCTTGGCGTAATAGCCGTTGTTGGCGTCGATGTAGATGGTCACGTCATCGCCGACGGCCTTGCGCACCGCCGCGACTCGCCGCACGTCCTCCGCCTCGTCGCGACCGAAATCCTTGCCCACCTTGATCTTGATCGCCGTGAAGCCGCGCTCTACCCACTCGATCTGCTTCTCTACCAGATAATCGGTGCTCCAGTTCGTCCAGCCGCCGGAGCCGTAGACGGCCACGCGCTCGTGCATGGAACCGAGCAGCCGGTGCAGCGGCAAGCCGAGCGCCTTGGCCTTGATGTCCCAGATGGCGTTGTCGACGGCGGATATCGCCTGGAACGCCACACCCTTGCGACCGCTGCCGCGGACTCGCCAGAACATGTCATGCCAGATCTTCTCGGTCTGGAAAGGGTCGGCCCCGATCAGCGCGCCTTCGAGCACCTGGTGGATGAACGGGCGCATCGGAGACTGCCCCGTGGCAACGCCCGTGTGGCCGGCATCCGTCTCGATCTCAAGCAGTACTATCGCCAGGCCACTCATGGCCTCAGGCATCGTGGAGTCCTGAAAATGGGGACCGTCCGGATTGAGCAGGAGTGTGGTTCGGATGTTGGTAATCTTCATATTGCCTCGTCTGCCATTCGCCGAGGGGTGTTGCTGCGCCACATTATGGGCCTATCGGCGGAGCATTGCGTAGAGCGCAAGGTGTATCCAGCTGCGCCAACGATACACAGACCCGACTTCAATGTCCGAGATTGTGTGTTAAAGGGCTCCCACCTCCGGCCTGGCAATGTGCCAGAATGCGGTGACATTTCTGGAGCCGCTGAGGACCGCTTTCGGCTGTTGGCGGCTGTTTCGCGCCCGCCTCCACCACTCACACTATACTTCTGGAAGCAGACCACGGAACTGCGAGGTCAGCGCCTATCGCTTCGTCACGGCCGCGATCGTCGAGACCCCGCTCGATGGGTTACCCGGTCAACAGCCGCATGTCTTCCACATCCCAGAGAATCCAGGTGCTCTCGCCCGCAGCGGGCGGGCTGCCGGAGACGCTGACGACAAATGGCCCGGCTGCAGTTTCCAGCGTCACCCGGCTGTGGTTGCCGCGATAGGCGGTCTCGCGAACTTCGCCCCGCAGACACGGCCCGGCTGGCGGCTCTGCGCTGGCGAGGTGCAGCTTTTCCGGCCGCAAGGCGAGGCTGACCTGGCCCTCGGCCGCGCCTTGGTGGGGCACGGCAAGGCGCCCGAGGCCCGCCACTTCCACCGCCACGCCGTCTTCCGTCCGCCCGATCACCTCCGCTGCCAGGATATTGGCGGCGCCGAGGAACTCGGCGACGAAACGGCTATCGGGATTCTCATAGAGATCCGACGGCGAGGCCACCTGGCGGATAC
>CAZVDW010000398.1:0-4650 GCA_964625645.1 uncultured Rhodospirillaceae bacterium | reverse complement strand
CAAAGGCAACAACACGCTCTCGCAACTCTATAGGATGTGGCTTTCCCATCGCTGACCCCCAATATCCGCTGCCATACGCAGGGAATCACAGATCAACACTCTTGGGAATCCTGAATCCGATTAGTCACGACACGCTCTAGTCTCCCCCGACCGACCGCAAAGGAAGCCACCCGTGACCATGGACATCCAAGACGACGCGCGCCTGTCGCCCGGCACGCTGGAAGGCTTGCTGCGGGCCGGGCATTTCGTGGTCACCTCCGAGACGACGCCGCCGCTTTCGGCCGACCCGGCGGCGCTGCTGGCCAGGGTGGCGCCGCTGCGCGGCGTCGCCGACGCTGTCAACGTCACCGACGGGGCCGGCGCGCGCTGCCATCTGTCGAGCCTCGCCGCGGCGGCGCTGATGGCGCGGGACGGCATCGAGCCGGTCCTCCAGCTCACCCTGCGCGACCGCAATCGCCTGGCCTTGCAGAACGACCTGCTGGGCGCGGCGGCGCTCGGCATCGCCAACGTCATGTGCCTGCGCGGCGACGATGTCGCGGGCGGCGAGCAGCCCGAGGCGAAGATGGTGCACGACCTCGACAGCGCCGGGTTGATCGCGCTGGCCTGCGCCATGCGCGACGAGGGCCGGCTGCCAAGCGGGCGCGAGATCGCCACGCCGCCGGCCCTGCTGGTGGGCGCGGCCGATGCCCCGACGGAGCCAGGGCCCAACTGGTCGCCCGTCCCCCTGCAAAGAAAGATCGCCGCCGGCGCCAGCTTCTTCCAGACCCAGTTCTGCTTCGATAGCGCCATGCTGCGCCGCTACATGGCGCGCCTGGCCGACGAGGGCATAACCGAGCGCGCCTGGTTCCTCGTCGGCATCGGCGCCCTGCGCTCGGCCAAGAGCGCGCGCTGGATGAACGACAATCTGTTCGGCGTGCATATTCCGGAGGCCACCATCGCCCGCCTCGACGGCGCCGCGGATGCGCGCGAAGAGGGCCTTGCCATCTGCGTCGAGCTGCTGGAAGTGCTGGCCGGGATTCCCGGCGTCGCCGGCGCCCACGTCATGGGCCCGGGCGCCGAGGCCGCCGCCGCCGAAGCCATCCGCCGCGCCGGTATCCGCGTGCGCCGCGCCGCTTAAACCTGGAGCCGCTCGACGACGAAGCTTTCGTCGACGAACCAGAGCCCGCCATAGGTTTGCAGCACGTCCCAGGTGGCTTGCAGGTAGTCGTCGGAGCGCAGCGCTTCGGTCAGGCGCACGTCCTCGATCTGGGCCACGTAGACCGCCGCGTTCCAGGCCGCGAGCAGGGTCGAGGTGCCGATATTGTTGCCCAGCTCGCCGGGCAGGTGCTGCAGATTGAAGCGGAACTCGGAGCGGTGGTCGGGATAGTCGTGGATGCGGAACTCGCCGACCTGCTCGCCGAGATTCTGGCGCAGCGCCGCCACCAGCTCGGCCCGCGGCACCTGGAAGGGGTTCTCGTCGGGCCAGATGGTGCGGATGATCTCCATGCCGGGATCGCGCCCCGTCGACTGGATGGCGATCATGCGCCCGCCCGGCGCCAGCGCCTTGGTCAGCGGCGCCAGCACGCTGCGCGCCTTGCCCTCGGCCGGCATGCGCGCGCGATAGGGCTGCGAGGCCACCACCAGGTCATAGCCGGGCAATTCGCTGCCGCGCCGCGGGATGACCGGATCCAGCACGAAGCGCCGATCCTCGCGATAGATCACCAGCACCGACGGCACCACATAGACCGGGTTGCCGGACTTGTCGCTGGTGCGCGCACGCCAGCCGTCGGCGATGAAGGATTGCAGGCCCTTGATCTGCTCGTCGAACTCGTAGGCCGAATCGCCGCTCAGCGCCACCTCGTGCCAGTTCAGCGCGCCGGCGCGGCTGGCCTCGGGGCTCAGCCCCGGCGCCTCGGAATAGCGCATGTTGGTGACCACCAGCACCGTCTCGGGGTGCTCGACGAAGCGGTCCGGCATCTTCTCCAGGCCCAAGCGCACGTCCTCGACGCTGATCTCCTTGGCCACCGCCAGCACCGGCACCGTGGGAAAGCAGTAGTGGACGCGGCGCAGCACGCGGGTCAGCACCGTGGCATCGCCCATGCCGGCATCGAACAGGCGCAGGGCCGGCGGCTGCGGCGCCAGTTGCTCGAGCTCCAGGCCGACGCGCTCGGCGATAACCCACTTCTCGCTGCAGGTCGTCACGAACAGCAGGTATTTCTCCCGATTGTCGAAAAAGCGGAAGGGCTGGTCGCCAGCCTCGCCGTCCCGTGGCCCGGGACCGCCCAAGGCAAAGCCGCGGCGGTCGTATTTTTGTTCCGTTTCAGACATTTCGCGCCCTCCGCCACCCCCAATGGAGAGAAAAACGCTCCGACTTTAACCCATGTTAATGGCGTAACGCAGCGGATTCCGTAGTGTCCTTGTCACCAAGTCTCCACTCCACTCGAATCTCGCATCCGACTATAAGCCCCGCACCTCGGTGCGGGGCTTTCTTTTTGGCCGCTGCGCGGCGGGCTGGACTGCGACGATTGACGGCATAAAAAGGGGCCCCGACTCCGCGCGACTGACCCGACCTCTCCGCGCCCTCCGCGTGCCATATATCCCATGTCAGCCGGTAGGTGTCCCCGCCAGGTTCCAGAATTCAAAAAGCGGTTCTCGCCACGCGGAAGCCAACGGCGCCGTTGCGCAGACCAACGCCCTCCTCGTTACGAACAGCGGCGCGAACAACTGTCGGATTGTCTGCCCAGGAGCCGCCGCGCAGCACCCGAGAGCAGCCGTCCGGACCCTCCCACGCAACAGCCTGGCTCGGCGCATCGAAATAACTGCCGTGCCAACAATCGGCCGTCCATTCCCATACGTTGCCAAGCATATCGTAAAGACCAAAGCGGTTAGGCGCAAAGCTGCCGACTGGAGCCGTCTGCTCGGCCTCCCAACGACTGTCGCAACCATCGCAATTCGCATTGTCGCGACCGATCTGGTCGCCCCACCAATAGCGGCTGCGGGTGCCGGCCCTGGCAGCGTATTCCCACTCCGCCTCCGTCAGCAGACGATAGCGCGGCCCCGTCTCGCGGCTCAGCCACGCCACGTATTCCTGCGCGTCGGGCCATGAAACGTTGACTACCGGCCGGTCGCCCCGGCCCCAGCCTTCATCTTCCGGCCTGTGGGCACAGTTGCCGGCGGACACGCAGGCATCCCACTCGGCAAAAGTCACCTCGTAGCGGCCCACAGCGAAGGGCTGATCGATGGTCACCCGGTGCTGCGGCCCTTCATCGTCCCAGCGACCCTCCTCGCCGCTCGGCGAGCCCATCTGGAAGCTGCCGGGCGGGATAACCACCATCTCGGGACAACTCGCGCAGTCCTGGAACGTCTCGCCCGCGCGATGCGAGCGTGGTGCCGGCTCGGGCGCAGGCGGCGGCGTCACCACGGCCACCTCGGTCTCGGTCAGCGCCTTGAGCCGGTTGCGCACGAGAGCAGCGAAGGTCCCATGAGGAAATTGCTCCAGATAGGCCTCGAAATCGGCCACATTGCTTGTGTCCTCGATGGCCACCCAGAACGCCAACTCCATGGCGCGATCGTCGACACCAGGCGGCGGCGCCGGTTGAGGCCCAGCCACGGCTTCTGCTGCAGCCACCAGGTAGTAGTCCTCGCCGGTCAGCGACGAGGCCTCCCACGGCGTCTGCTGGCCCTGGGTTGCCGCCAACACGTCGTTGCGGGCGTTCTTGAAGACGCGCTCGATAGTGATGCCCGGCGCGGCGATGGCCCTGGCCAGGGCTTCTGTATATGGGCTGTTGGCGCCGTCGCCGTCGAGCGCCACCTGGCCCGGCGCAGTCGAATAGGCGATCAGCGTGCCCGTCGGTGCCTCCATCAGCGCCAGGCCACGGCTGACGGTGCGGAAGCTGCGCGCGAAGGGGTTGTTGCGGCAGGCATCCAGAATGACGATGTTGAGGCCGTTGCGGGCGTCCTCGATTGTGCGCAAGATGGCATTGGCGCTGATGGCGTAGATATCCACATCGCCCTCGTCCTCGATCTCGGCATCGACCGGGATGAGGAAATTTTCGCCGCGCACCTGCAGGCCGTGGCCGGCGTAGTAGAACAGGCCCAGCGCTTCGCCCTGCGCCGCCTTCAGCCGGTTGCCGAAGTCCTTCACGGCGCGCTTCATGGCGTTCTCGCCGACGTCGAGCGCCTCGATCACATCGAAGCCTTGCGCACGCAGTGTCGTCGCCATGAGCGTCGCGTCGTTCACCGGGTTGGCGAGCGGAATATCAGGATAAGCCGAATTGCCGATCACCAGCGCGACGCGCTGCTCGGCTTCGGCCCCAGCCGTGGTCAGCAGCAACGCCGCCAACACCAGGATTATCCGTCGGATCGCGCCCATCGAGGCCCCCTGAAGCCACAACCGAAGAGCAGTGTGCCATGTCTCCATGCCGATGCCGAGTCGAGCGTGTCGCTGGCACCAGGCCGCAAGGCGCCGAAGAGATCGGTTCCGGTCACCATTTTTTTCGATGATTTCCACATATTTTCAATAACTTAGGAAGACGCATGCTAGAATATTCCTTAACTTACTGATATCACTGTATAAAGTACGAATTAATAGGTGACCGGAACCGAATTTCAGGCGCAGTTTCGCGAACTTGATCCATGTTAATGGCGTAACGCAGCGGATTTCGTAGGTTC
>CAZVDW010000397.1:0-2832 GCA_964625645.1 uncultured Rhodospirillaceae bacterium | reverse complement strand
GAGAAGGCCGACGGCACGGTCTACGGCGACGGCGTCAACCTCGCCGCCAGGATCGAGTCCCTGGCCCTGCCCGGCGCCATCGCCATCTCCGACGATCTCCATCGCCAGGTTCGCGACCGGCTGGCGATCCAATGGCACGATGGCGGCGAGCAGACGGTCAAGAACATCGCCCGCGCCATTCGCGTCTGGCACTGGCCGGAGGCGCCCGAAGTGGACACCGCGTCCGATGCGGAAAAACCTTCGATCGCCGTCCTGCCCTTCAACAACATGTCGGGTGATGTGGAGCAGGAATATTTCGCCGACGGCATGACCGAGGACATCATCACCGACATCTCCAAGGTCTCCGGCCTGCTCGTCATCGCCCGCAACTCCAGCTTCGCCTATAAGGGCAAGAGCCCCGACGTGCGCGACGTGAGCCGGCATCTCGGCGTCAAGTTCGTTCTCGAAGGCAGCGTGCGCAAGGCCGGAAACCGGGTCAGAATCAATGCCCAGCTCATCGACGGCCTGTCGGGCGCACATCTTTGGGCCGAGAGATATGACGGCGAGCTGGAGGACATATTCGCCCTGCAGGACGAGGTGACCCGCGAGATCGTGGACTCCCTCAAGGTTACCCTGACCCCTGGCGAGGAATCGCGGCGCGAAGGGCGCGGCAAGGTGAACCCGGAAGCCTATGATTGGTACGTGCGCGGCCGTGCCGAAATCTTCGCCTTGACGGAACTGGGGATGGTCAAAGGCCGCGCCAAGCTCGAGCGCGCCATTGCCTTGGATGCCGATCTTGCGCCGGCCTACGCGTCTCTTTCGCTGCTATGCTCCATCGAGCATATGAACGGCTGGAACGGGGCTGACGCGAGCCGGCTGGACAGCGCCGTCGACTTCGCGGGCAAAGCTCTGGCGGTGGATGCGAACGAGCCAAAGGCGCACCACGCCACGGCACTGTCTCAGATGTGGCTGGGGAACCTGGATGAGGCGGAGGCCGCGGCATTGCAGGCCATCGCGCTCGATCCGAATTTCGCCGGCGCCTTCGCCGCGCTTGGCTCGATTCTGGACTATGCCGGCAAGCATGAGCAGGCGGTCGAGGCCTTGCAACGGGCGCTCAGGCTCGACCCGGAATATAATGTCGCGCTACAGTTTCTTGGTCGCGCGCAGTTTTGGCTGGGCCACTACGACGAGGCCGAGGCGGCGTTCAAGGAGCGCCTGGTCAAAGTGCCCGGCTCGGACATGACCCGCGCCTTCCTCGCCTCACTCTACGGGCACACCGGACGGCACCAGGAGGCACAGCTGCTGTGGCGGGAATTGCGCGAGATCAATGCCGATTTTTCGGTCGAGCGCCTGCGGCACGTGCTCCCTTATGTCAACTCCGGTTGGCACGACAAATTTGTCGGCGGCCTGCGCCAGGCCGGGCTGGATGTCTGACATTCGCGAGTGGCTGGAAGCGCGGGGCCTCGGCGAGCATGCCGAGACCTTCGAGGCCAATGCCGTCGATCTCGCCACCCTGCCCCTCATCACCGACGACGACCTGGCGGAAATCGGCATTCCGCTGGGCCATCGCCGCCGCATCCAGACCGCGGTCGCCCGGGCCGAGGCAGCGGCTGCGCCGCGCGAGGCAGAGCGCCGCCAAATTACCGTCATGTTCTGCGACCTGGTCGGCTCGACGGCGCTGGCGGAGGCCCTTGACCCGGAGGATCTACGGGCGTTGATGCATGCCTACCAGCAGGCGGCAGGTGGTGCGATCGAAAAGTTCGGCGGCCATGTCGCACAATATCTCGGCGACGGCCTGATGACCTATTTCGGCTGGCCGCAGGCGCACGAGGACGATGCCCATCTCTACATACCAATCGCTGCGTATCGCGATGATTGGGAAAGAGAGCGCATATTGGTCACCTGACCGGCGACCTTGCATACAACTTCCAGTGGGCGATGAGTGTTGCTTCGGTTAGTCTCAGCATCTATCGTTCAACGCGAACGCGCATTGCCAAAGGTATTTGGGTATCGTGGTGGGAATATGATTGATAAGGCCGGAGCAAATCCGACTAAGGGTTTTTTCGTGAAGATGATCACGCGTGACATCACCCTAGAGGACAGCATTTTGGATCTGATCGACAATAGTGTCGATGAGGCTTGGCGCAGCGAAGGAAGTCGCCCAATGGGTTTGGCGGACGACACAAACCTATCAAAATACCGAATTTCGATTGTCGCTTCTTCCGAACAATTTCGCATTACCGACAATTGTGGCGGAATGACCCTCGATGATGCCGCCGATCACGCATTCAGCTTCGGTAGACGAGCAACGGAGGAACATGACGATTATAGCATCGGCGTTTACGGGATCGGCATGAAACGTGCGGTCTTCAAGCTCGGAGAGGACATACTCATCCGAAGCACCTTCGAGGACGATGCGGGAATAAGGCAAGCCTTTGCAGTTCCGATCGTCGTTGGCGATTGGTTGGTCAATGACGATCCTCCATGGGACTTCAATATCGACGAGGACCAGAATCTCGACGAGAATGGAGTGGAAATCGTAGTCAACATTCTCACGGATAGTGCCGCGAGTTCGTTTGGAAATCCTGCCTTCATCCAGAACCTTCGGCGCACGATCGCCCGAGATTACTCACTTCATTTAAATCGAGGTTTGAGGATATTCGTCAACGAATACCAAGTCGCCGGCTGGCAAATAGAGCTTCGTCAGAGCGACGAGTTCGCGCCGATGCGCGCCGAGTACGAAGATGTCGTGAACGGCGACAAAGTGACGGTCGAGATCATCGGCGGCATGGCGGCCCCACCGCCCGAGAGTCTTGATCCGAGCGAGGACGAGGACGGCGACAAGAGGTTCGG
>CAZVDW010000396.1:0-1862 GCA_964625645.1 uncultured Rhodospirillaceae bacterium | reverse complement strand
TGGTCTTGAACCTCGGCCCAGCGGGTCGCCCACACGGCCGCGTCGCTGGGGCCGGCGGGGAACCAGCCGTCGAAGTAGCGGGCGCAGCGCTTGAGGGCGGCCGGAGGGTTGCCTGCCGTCCAGATCGGCGGACCGCCCGGTGTATGGGGCTTTGGCCCGAGCACGCCACCGCTTAGCGTCCAGCGTCCGTTCCAATCGACCGCCTCGCCAGACCATAGGGCCTTGCATAGCTCAAACGCTTCGATCAACCGTCCCACCCGCTTCTCGAAGGGAACACCGACGGCTTGAAATTCGGCGCGCACCGGAGGCTGGTCGTTGCCGATGCCGATGCCGATGCCGGCGATGAAGCGGCCTTCGGCCACCTGGTCGAGCGTCGCCAACTGCTGCGCCAGGAGAACAGGGTTGCGCAGCAGCGGCAGCAGAACCGCGGTTCCCATCTCGATGGTCTTGGTCCGACCGGCGATGGCCGCCAGCATGATCAGCGGATCGTGACGGGGCTTGGCCAAGACCGAATCGCCGAGCCAAACCGAATCGAGGCCGCAGCTTTCTGCCTGCGCCGCCAAGTCGGTGATCGGAGCCGCTTCGTGGCGGCCTTCCATGACGCCCTCTCGGGTCGGCAAAAGATAACCAATGCGTAATGTCATGCGCCTCCCTCCGGGCTCGGGTTTTTCTCGGCGGCGCGACGGTCGACTTGCAGGCCGCTATGCCGGTCTCATCAGAGAGTATGCCGAATAGCGATGCAAGACGCAGGTTTCCGGCCGTTGGTCCGCCCAGCTGCGATAGTCGCCCCACGCCCTGCGATTTTGCGGAAGCCTGGTAAGGGGGCACATGACCCCTCGTCCTCAGGCACTGCGGTGCGCAACCGTGTCGCGTTGCGAAACCCAGTGATTTCTGTTTTCCTCTGAGGCTCGGACACAGAATTCGATGGTGTAGATTTCGCGGATCGCCGATTGTAGGTGGGCTTGGCTCTTTTTCATCGCAAAGGAGAGGCTAGGGAATTTGCCAAGGCCTATCTCGGCAAGGTCTTGCAGCCGTAGGCACCGGCCCTTGTCGGCCGTTCTAGCTGAGCTAGGAAGGTACGATAGAGAAAAGTGATCCGGGAACCCGAATAGTTGGCGGAGGGAATTACATGCCCTATGTCATCAAGAGCGACGAAGTGCTCGGCTGTATTTTCATCAAGTGGAGCGGAACCTTCTCATCTGAGGAAGGTTTTTCTCATTATCGCGAGATCGCGAAACTCGTACCTTTTCAGCAAGGTTCACATCTGTTCCATGATGTGCGACTCGTGGACGTCAATGTTCCGGCTTCTGAAATTCGTAACGTAGCAGAATCTTCTTCGCCCGAAGTGGACTCCCATAGTGTTCGCAAGGTTGCCATCTTGGTCTCTTCGGGGCTGGGCTTCGGTATGATGCGAATGCTCGCGACGATACGCGAACGTCCTGGATTAGTCCTAAATGTGTTCCATGATCTAGAGGAAGCCAAGGCGTGGCTGGGGCTGTCAGCAGATCTTGGTGATCCGTTCGAAGACATGGCGTGGGATTAGAAACGGCATCAAACACCCTTCACCGTTGTCGATGTGGTCGAATATCTACGATGTCCCACTAAGCCAATTGGGCATGTCACCACCCAGCGTTGGTGTTGGTCGCAACCAGTGTGGCTGTGTTTCCGACATTTTGAGTACCGGGCCGATATGCCGCAATGGTCCAAAAGCAGGCTTTGATTCTATCCGTAAATCATCAAGTTCCTGATCGGCCAAGCCCCTGTCCGAATCGAGAAAATCGATCTTGCCTTGGCGGTATACAAACATGCCTGATTGGCAAAGCGAAACCTGGACATGATAACTCCCACCTTCGCGCGCGCGT
>CAZVDW010000395.1:0-2005 GCA_964625645.1 uncultured Rhodospirillaceae bacterium | reverse complement strand
GCCCGCATGCGGCGAGCCCAACCATCACGCAGACAAGCGCCGCAACCGCATCGTGGCAGACACGTTGACGCCCATACACTCGGGACCTACGCTGGAAAGGGATTCGAAAAGGCGTGGCTCTCCGCAACGATATACTCCGCCCAGGTGCCGTGGTGCTGGTGCTGGCGCTGGTGCATGCCCTGGCCGCCCCTTTCGCTGCAGCGGCGGCCCAGCAATTGTCGATCATCCGCGACGCCGAAATCGAAGATACCATCCGCAGCTACGCGGCACCACTGTTCAGCGCCGCCGGCCTCAGCGCCGAAGCGGTCGAAGTCCATATCGTGGCCTCCAGCCAGCTCAACGCCTTCGTCGCCGGCGGACAGAAGATCTTTGTCTTCACCGGGCTCTTGCTTGCGAGCGAAACGCCCGGCCAAATCACCGGCGTGCTCGCTCACGAGGTCGGCCACATCGTCGGCGGGCATCTCGCCCGCGCGCACGATGCGCTGCGCACCGCCACGGCCCAGTCGATCCTGGCGGCGGTGCTGGGGGTTGCGGCGGCGGCGAGCGGGCGCGGTGACGTGGCCGGCGCGATCATCCTCGGCGGCGCCCAACTGTCCCAAGCCTCGCTTTTGCAGTACAGCCGGAGCCAAGAATCGGCAGCCGACCAGGCGGCGCTCAAGCTTCTCGACTCGACCGGTCAGTCGGCGACCGGGCTGCTGACGTTCCTCGACATCCTGGGCGACCAGGAGGCCTTGTTGCAGGAGAGCCAAGACCCCTACGTGCGCTCGCATCCGCTCACCCGCGAACGGCTGCGAACGGTGCGCAACCACATCGCGGGCTCTCCCCACTCGGCGCGCCCGGACTCGCCCGAGGCCTTCGCGACGCACCGCCGCATGAAGGCGAAGCTAATCGGGTTTCTTCGCCCGCCAAGGCGCGCGGTAAAGGCCTATCCGAAAACCGACCAGAGCGTCGAAGGCCGCTACGCGCGGGCCATCGCTTACTACCGGGTACCCGAACTGGCCAAGGCGCTCGCCGAGATCGACGCGCTCTTGGCGGCGCATCCCGACAACCCCTATTTTCACGAGCTGAAGGGCCAGATGCTGTTCGAGAACGGGCGCGGGCTGGCGGCGTTGCCGTCGTACGAGCGGGCGGTGGCGCTGAAGCCAGATTCCGGCCTGTTGCGCCTGGCGCTGGCCCGGGTCCAGATTGCCGCCGACGATCCCACGCTGCACGCTGAAGCCATCCGCCATCTTGAGGTCGCGGTGCGCGACGAAAGCGGCCATCCCGGGGTGTGGCACCAGCTCGCAGTCGTTTATGGCCGCGCCGGCGATCTCGGCATGTCGGCGCTGGCGAGCGCCGAGGAGTCCCTGCTGCGGGGGCGAAATGACGAGGCCCGCCGACAAGCCGAGCGCGCCCAGGGCCGCCTGGCCGAAGGCTCGCCGGGCTGGCTCAAGGCCCAGGACATCCTAAGCGCGACCGAGGACGACTGAGCTTCCGGTGGCCGCGCTCCGTATGAGCATCTCCGATCAAATAATTGCGACTTGCGGCGCAAACGGGCTCACCACATCATGGCGGCCGATGACGACGACGGACGGAGCTGCATGAGCGCTGGAATCTCGAGATGGTCATGCCTTGCCGCGGGCGCGATGTCGTTCGCGCTTTTGGCGCCGCCGGTACAGGGGCAAGACGCGCTTTCGCCGGCGGAGATCGAGGCGATCGAACAGGTGATTGAGGACTACATCCTCGACAACCCCGAGGTCATTTTGCGTGCCGTGCAGCGTCTCGACGAGCGCGAGCGCGCGCAGCAAGACTCCGATCGGCGTGCGGCGATCGTCGAAAACCGCGACGCGCTTTATGCCGACGTCAACTCGCACGTCGCCGGCAATCCACATGGCGACGTGACCATCGTGGAGTTCTTCGATTATCGCTGCCCCTACTGTCGGCGCTCGCTGGAAGCGGTGCGGACCATCCTGGACGAGGACCCGAACGTGCGCATCGTGTTCAAGGAATTCCCCGTCCTTGGCCC
>CAZVDW010000394.1:0-2614 GCA_964625645.1 uncultured Rhodospirillaceae bacterium | reverse complement strand
CGGACACCTTCTACGAGCTGGCGCAGCCGCTGATGGCCAAGCTCGGCGACCCCATGTTGATGTGCCATCACCTGACATTCGAGGACGACGGTACGCTCGCCGGCTATCGGCTGCGCCAGGCAGACCCCAAGCGCGAGGCGGTACGGGCCTTCCAGGCTCTGAACTTCCGTACCGTGGCGGTCGGCGATTCCTATAACGATACGACCATGCTGAGGCAGGCGGAGACCGGTATCCTGTTTTGCGCTCCCGAAATCGTGCGCAGCGAATTTCCGCAATTTCCGGCCCATGACGATTACGATGGACTGAAAGCCGAGATTGAAAAGGCGCTGGCGGCTGATGTGACCGCTGCGCCACTGGCAAGAACGGGGACCGAGTGATGAAGCTTTATGAATTCAAGGCGGCGCCGAACCCGCGCCGGGTGCGTATCTTCCTGGCCGAAAAAGGCATCGAAGTACCCACGATACAGATCGACCTGCAGAATCGCGAGCAGCATACGCCGGAATTTCTCGCCCGCAACGCGATGGGCGGTGTGCCATGCCTGGAGCTTGATGACGGCAGCCACATCTCCGAATCTATCGCCATCTGCCGCTATTTCGAGGAATTGCAGCCCGAGCCGCGGCTGATGGGCGGCACCCCCGAAGAGGCCGGGCGCATAGAGATGTGGAACCGCCGCATGGAGCTGAACGGCTTTACCGCCGCCGGCGAAGCCTTCCGCAACGCGGTGCCGGCCTTCGTGGACCGGGCGCTGCCTGGCACCGAGCCGGTAGCGCAGATCGCCGAGCTCGCCGAGCGCGGGCGTGAGCGCCTGCCGCGCTTCTACGCTAATCTCGACGAAATATTGGCGAACAGTGCCTACATCGCCGGCGACAGCTACAGCATCGCCGACATCACCGCCCTGGTGGCGATCGATTTCGCCGGCTGGGTCAAGATCGCGCCCGACCCGGCGCTGGCCAATCTCGCCGACTGGTACGGTCGCGTATCGTCCCGCCCGTCAGCCACGGCCTGAGTCTCGAAGGGCCGAAACCGTGCAAATTTAACGCCGGCTTTTAAATTTGCAGCTACCTCGCCGTGATCTCCTCGAAATACGCGACCACCTCGGGCGCGTTCCATTCGGCGATTCCTTCGAGGCGGGCGATTTCCTGGCCCTCGCGGTCGAGCAGGATGGTCAGCGGCAGGCCGCGCTCGACGAGGGTTGCGGCGGCCTTGAAACTGGGGTCGAGGTAGAGCGCCAGGTTCGCGAAGCCCTTTTCGTCCCAGAACGGGCCGGCCACCGCCATGCCGCCACGATCCTGATTGAGCGCCACCACGGTGAGGCCGGGGACGGCGCCGGCCAGGGCATCGAGCATGGGCATCTCGCGCAGGCACGGCGCGCACCAGGTGGCCCAGAGATTGACCAGGGTTATGCCGCCGGCGAAATCCGCCAGGCTCGCAGGCGCCTCGTCGGGTGCGGCGAAGGTGATGTCGGGCAGGGCCTTGGGCGCCTCGTGCCAGACCATCGGCAGCAGGCTCTCGGGCGGGCGCTCGGGCAGCGCCGTCGTCACGGGGGTTGATCCGTCGAGCTTTCCGGCGAGAATGGCTACCACCGCGACGGCGGCAACCACCACCGCGACGATGGCCGTGGCTTTGCCTGTTCGCATCGCTATTCTCTCCCCTGCCAGCGAGACCGGAGACCGGCCATGAGCCAAGACGACAGCACTTCCCCGGCCACGCCCACGGGCGACGGCGCGCGGGCGATGTGGGGCGGCCACTTCGAGAGCGGGCCGGCCGACGTCATGGCTCGCATAAACCCCTCGGTCGCGTTCGACAAGCGTCTCTATGCCCAGGACATCGCCGGCTCGCGCGCCCACGCCGATATGCTGGTGGCGGCGGGCATTCTCGATGCCGCCGACGGGGCCGCCATTCAGGAAGGCCTCGACAGCGTCGAGGCGGAGATCGAGGCCGGCGAATTCAGCTTCGAACCGGCTTTGGAGGACGTGCATCTCAATATCGAGGCGCGCCTGACGGAGCTCATCGGCGACGCCGGCAAGCGGCTGCACACGGCACGCTCGCGCAACGACCAGGTGGCCACCGACTTCAAGCTTTGGGTGCGCGACGCCATCGCCGATTGTGACGCGGCGCTTCGCGAGCTGCAGGCGGCGCTGCTGCGGCGGGCCGAGGCGCATGCCGGGGCGGTGATGCCCGGTTTCACGCATTTGCAGCCGGCCCAGCCTGTCACGCTCGGCCATCACCTGATGGCCTATGTGGAGATGTTTGGGCGCGACCGCGGCCGCTTCGCCGATGCCCGGGCGCGGCTCAACCAGTGCCCCTTGGGTGCGGCCGCCTTGGCCGGCACGTCCTTCCCCATAGACAGGGCGATGACGGCGCAGGCGCTCGGCTTCGATGCGCCGACGGAGAACTCGATCGATTCCGTCTCCGACCGCGACTTCGCCCTGGAGGTGCTGGCGGCGGCGGCTATCGCGGCCACGCATCTCTCGCGCCTGGCGGAGGAGCTGGTGGTCTGGTCGAGTCCCGGCTTCGCCTTCGTCAAGCTCAGCGAGGCCTTTACCACGGGCTCGAGCATCATGCCGCAAAAGCGCAATCCCGATGCGGCGGAGCTGGTGCGCGGCAAGACCGG